>NZ_JBSFNC010000030.1:0-81085 GCF_053586895.1 Amycolatopsis sp. NPDC003731
TCGCTGACCGTCGTCGAGACGTCGTCGAAGAGCCGCGTCACGCGGTCCGCCGTCGTGTACCGCGGCCAGCCCGGGTCCCCGGTGCTCACGAACCGCATTCGCGACGTGTCGGCCGGGCATGTCCCCACGAGGACCCACCTGCGTCCCCACCAGGCCCCACCCGGGTTCCCCACGGGGCCCCACCTGTGTCCCCACTGGGCCCCACTGGAGGGGGTGGGGTTCTTTCGCGGCCGTTATGCGGACGTTTCAGGAACAGCTGAGGTTGCTCCGGCCCCCGGTGAGGGGGATCTTGGCCACCGTCCCCCACCACAGCCCCCACCGGGCCCCACCCGGCTGACCTGCGCAAACGGAACACTCGACGGAGTGGTCTGCCCGTTTGTCGCGTTGACTGTGGTGAAAAGTGGGGTACGGTGGTGGCCAGTGGGGCGGAAGGGAAGCCCCGTGGCCGTCCGGGGTGGTTCGCCACCGTGGACGGTAGGGAGGTGGAGGCCGTGTTCCTCGGCACCCACACCCCGAAGCTGGACGACAAAGGGCGGCTCGCGCTGCCCGCGAAGTTCCGTGACGCCTTGGCGGGTGGGCTGATGCTTACCAAGGGGCAGGACCACTGCCTCTTCGTCTTCCCCCGCGCCGAGTTCGAGCAGATGGCGCGCAAGGTCGCCGAGGCCCCGTTCACGAACGAGGCGGTTCGGGCCTACCAGCGCTACCTGTTCGCGGGCACGGACGAGCAACGTCCGGACGGCCAGGGGCGCATCACCATCGCGCCCGAGCTCCGCCGCTACGCGGGGCTCACCAAGGAGTGCGTGGTGATCGGGGCGATCACCAGGCTGGAGATCTGGGACGCCCAAGCGTGGCAGGGCTACCTGGAGGAGCACGAAGACAGCTACGCGAAGGCTCGAGAGGAAGTACTGCCGGGCGTCTTCTAGGCGTGTGGTCGCGGTGCACCTTCGTCGTCGGGGGACGAAGAGGTTCGCCGCTCCGTGCGAGGAGGGGAAGCCCACCCGGATGCCGTGAGGCCTCTGTCCGCTCAACAGCCCTGGTGCACCTTCCCCGGTACCAGGTCCGCAGCGGGCGGACAGGGACCTGACGGCATCCGCCATATTTCCCCCGGGCCGACTGGGCAAGAGAGGGGGAGGGAACGATGACCGAGCACGTCCCGGTGCTACTCGACCGGATCGTCGAGCTGTTCACTCCCGTGTTCACCGACCGCGACGGCGTCCTCGTGGACGCGACGGTCGGCCTCGGCGGGCATTCCGACGCCCTCCTGGAGGCTTTCCCGCGGCTGCGCCTGGTCGCCTTGGACCGCGACCCCGCCGCGCTCGAGAAGTCCGCCGAACGCCTGGCCCGCCACGGCGACCGCGTCGACTTCGTCCACACCGTCTACGACGGGCTCCCCGAGGCCCTCGACGGGCTGGGCATCGCGAAGGCCGACGGCATCCTGTTCGACCTCGGCGTCTCGTCCATGCAGCTGGACCGCGCCGAGCGCGGGTTCGCCTACGCCAAGGACTCGCCGCTGGACATGCGGATGGACCCGACCACCGGGTTCACCGCCGCCGACGTCCTCAACTCCTACGCGCCCGGCGAGCTCGTCCGGATCCTGCGGGACTACGGCGAAGAGCGCTTCGCGCAGCGGATCGTCAAGGCGGTCGTGGCCGAGCGGGCGAAGGAGCCGTTCACGAACAGCGGCCGCCTGGTCGAGCTGCTCTACGACGCCGTCCCGGCCGCCACCCGCCGCACCGGCGGGCACCCGGCCAAGCGGACGTTCCAGGCGCTGCGGATCGAGGTCAACGGCGAACTGGAGGTGCTGCGCCGCGCCATGCCGGCGGCGCTCGGCGCCCTGAAGGTCGGCGGCCGGATCGTCGTCGAGTCGTACCAGTCCCTGGAGGACCGGCTGGTCAAGCAGGCGCTGGCCGAGCTCGCGAAGTCCCGCACCCCGGAAGGGCTCCCGGTGGAGCTGCCGGGGCACGGGCCGGAGCTGAAGCTCCTCACGCGCGGCGCCGAGAAGGCCGGCGAAGAGGAGATCGAACGGAACCCGCGCGCCGCTTCGGTGCGGCTGCGGGCCGCAGAGAGGATCGGAGAGCCGCGATGACCGCTCCCGCGAAGTCCTCCCGCCGCCGGGCCGCGCCGGCGACGGGGGGTCGCACCTCGACGGACGCCGTCGAGCCGGACCGGCAGACGACGCAGACCGCGCCCCGGCGCGCGTCGCGGGGCCGCACGTCCGCGGCCGAGCGGGCCTACGCCCGCCGCGCCCAGCGCGCCGACCTGCTCAAGGAACGTGAGCCGCGCCTCGAGCCGAAGGCCAGGCCTGCCGAAACGCCGGAGAAGCCGAAGCTCCGGCTGAAGCTGCTGCTGCCGAAGTCGCGGGCGTCGTTCGTGCTGATGATGATGGCGCTGCTGGCCGCCGGCGTGGCGACCACGCTGTGGCTGACCACGCAGGCGATCGCCGACTCCTACCGGCTCGAGCAGCTGCGGACCAGCAACGCGAACCTGGCCGAGCAGAAGGAACAGTTGCAGCGCGACGTCGCCAAGGCGGAGTCGCCCGCTTTCCTGGCGCCCGCGGCCCAGCAGCTGGGCATGGTGCCCGGCGGTGACCCGGCGCGGATCGTCGTCGGCCCGGACGGGAAGACCTCGCTCGTCGGCGAGCCCAAGAAGGCCAAGGCGGACGCCCCCGTGGTGCCGGCCGCGCCGCCCGCCGCGCCCGCCGCGGGCACGCAGTCGCAGCAGGGCGCGCCGATCGAGGGCGACCAGCCCGCCGTGCCCGCCGAGGAGCAGCCGCCGGCCCAGCCGGGAGGCGGCCAGTGATGGCTTCGGGCCGCAGCCAGGTCCGCGCCCGCGCCGCGGGCAGCGCCCGGCGGACGTACGCCGCCGGGACCCGCAGCGCGGCCGCGCGCCGCGGCAACGGCGGGCACCGCAGCCGGTTCTCCGCGGTGCGCCTGCTGCTGGTCGCCGTGCTGCTCGTCGCGGGCGTGAAACTGGTGCAGGTGCAGTGGTTCGACGCCGCCGCGCTGTCGGCCGCGGCCGAGCGGCAGCGCACCCAGACCATCGACATCCCGGCCCAGCGCGGGTCCATTATGGACCGCAACGGCGCCAAGCTGGCGTTCAGCGTCGAGGTGCGCACGCTGTCGGTGAACCTCAAGGCGCTGCACAAGAACATGGACGACTTCGCCGCGAAGAACCCCGGCACGCAGAAGACGTTCGACGCCGAAACCGCCGCCGCCGCGAAGTACATCGCGGCGAAGGTGCCGAACCAGCTGACCGAGCAGCAGCTGCTGGACCTGTTCCACAAGCAGGCGTCCTTCACCTACCTGGTGAACAACGTCGAGCCGTCCGTCGCCGCCGACATCGTCAAGCACTTCGCGTGGATCGGCGTCGAGAAGCGCGCGCTGCGGGAGTACCCGGGCGGCAGCCTGGCGGCCAACATCGTCGGCGCCGCGAACTGGCGCTCCGAAGACAAGGACGTGTCCAAGCACAACCTCCACGGCCTCGTCGGGCTGGAGCTGCTGCGCGACAACGACCTGGCGGGGACGCCGGGCCGGATGATGGTCAACACCAAGAACGGCAGCGACAACGTCGTCATCCCGGGCACCGAGCACGACCTGCAGGCCGCCGTCCCCGGCTCGGACCTCGAGCTGACCATCGACTCCGACCTGCAGTACGAGGTGCAGCGGCAGCTGAGCGACTACGTCCAGCAGTCGCACGCCAAGGGCGGCCAGGCGGTCGTCATGGACGCCAAGACCGGCGAGGTCTACGCGCTGGCCAACGACAAGACGTTCGACCCCAACGACCCGAGCACGTGGAACGCCGACGACCTGGCCAACCCGGCGGTCACCACGCCGTTCGAACCCGGGTCGGTCAACAAGCTCGTCACCGCGACCGGGGCGATCGAGTACGGCATCGCGACGCCGGAGTCGACGGTTCAGGTGCCCGGCGCGCTGCAGGTGGCCGACAAGACGGTGCACGACGCCTGGACGCATGGCACCCAGACCTTCACCACCACCGGCATCTTCGCCAAGTCGTCCAACATCGGCACCCTGCTGCTGGCGCAGAAGATCGGCGAGGAGCGCTACGCGAACCTGCTCAAGTCGTTCGGCCTGGGCCAGCGCACCGGCGTCGGCCTGCCCGGCGAGAGCGCGGGTTCCGTGCCGGCGCGCAGCCAGTGGTCGGCGACCACCTTCGGCAACCTGCCGATCGGGCAGGGCCTGTCGATGACCATCCTGCAGATGGCCGGGATGTACCAGGCGATCGCCAACGACGGCGTGCGCGTCGAACCCCGGATCGTCAAGGCGAAGGTGAACCCGGACGGCACGACCGTGCCCGAGCCGGCCCCGAAGTCGGTCCGGGTGGTCGATCCCCAGACCGCCAAGACGGTGCGCGACATGATGCGCGCGGTCGCCCAGAACGGCAAGGGCCTGCAGAAGGGCACCGCGCCGACGGCGGCGGTCGAGGGCTACCAGATCTCCGGGAAAACCGGCACCGGCCAGCAGGTCGACCCGCGGACGAGGGCCTACAGCGACCACCTGTACAACATCACCTTCGCCGGCATCCTGCCCGCCGACCACCCGCGGTTCGTCGTCGGGATCCGGCTGGACGCGCCGGACACGACGCTGCCGGTCGGGCACTCCGCCGCGCCGCTGTTCCACACCATCGCCTCGTACGTGACGCAGCGGTACCAGATTCCGTTGTCCGACGGCCCCTCGCCGGAGGTCCCGCTCATCATCGCCCCGTAGCCAGGCACGGTCCGTCAAGGCCCCCTCACCCGAGGGGGCCTTCGGCGGTTGAGCGTCCACATCGGCCGGCGCGGGGGAAACCGTTGCGGGGCAACGAGGTCGGGAACGGCGCCTAGCACATGTGCCTCAGCCGTGCGCAATCGCCGTACCGCGTGCGGGGGCCCGGAACGGCCGCCGGTAGCCTCTTGGCCGTGTCCGTGTCCTCGTCCAGTTCCCCGGTGCCGGAAAGCCCGGTGAAAGCGGTCCCCGCACCGCCGCGCCCGGCGCGCATCGTCCCGGTCCCGCTGGCGACGCTGCTCGCCAGGGCGGACGCCCGCCTCATCGCCGGCTCGCCCGACGCGGCCGAGCTCACCGTCACCGGCACCACGCTGCGCGCGCAGCACGTGCTGCCCGGTGACCTCTTCGCCGCCCTCCCGGGCGCCCGCGCGCACGGTGCCGACTTCAGCGACCAGGCGGTCGCCGCCGGGGCCGTCGCGGTGCTCACCGACGCCGCCGGCGCCGAGCGGCCCGCCCTGCGCGACGCCGGCGTCCCGATCCTGGTCCACGCCGACCCGCGCGCCGCCCTCGGCGAGATCGCCGCCTGGATCTACGGCGAGCCCTCGCTGCGGCTGTCCGTCCTCGGCGTCACCGGCACCTCCGGCAAGACCACGACGTCCTACCTGGTCGACGCCGGCCTGCAGGCGGCCGGCCTGACCACCGGGCTGATCGGGACGGTGGAGACCCGGATCGCCGGCGAACGCCTGGTCAGCGGCTTCACCACACCCGAGGCCCCGGACCTGCAGGCGCTGCTCGCGGTGATGCTCGAGCGCGGCGTCACGCACGTGCCGATGGAGGTCTCCAGCCACGCGCTCGCGCTGGGCCGGGTCAACGGCACCCGGTTCTCGGTCGGCGCGTTCACCAACCTCTCCCAGGACCACCTGGACTTCCACAAGGACATGCAGGAGTACTTCGCCGCGAAGTCGCTGCTGTTCGACGGCCGCTCGACGCACGAGGTCGTCGTGGTCGACAGCGCGTGGGGGCAGGCCCTGCTGACGCCGCAGACGATCACCGTCACCACCGATCCGGGCACCGACGCCGCGTGGAAGGCCACCGACCTGGAGGCCACCCCGCAGGGCGAGCAGACGTTCACCCTGCACGGCCCGGACGGCGTCCGCGCCGCGGCCCGCATCCCGCTGCCCGGGGAGTTCAACGTCGCCAACGCCGTGCTCGCCGCCGCGATCCTGAGCACCGCCGGGGTGAGCCTGGAGCACATCGTCACCGGGCTCGCCCAGGTGCAGGTGCCGGGCCGGATGGAGCGCGTCTACGTCGGCCAGGAGTTCACCGCCGTCGTCGACTACGCCCACAAGCCGGCCGCGGTCGCCCAGGGCCTGGACGCGCTGCGCGCCCGCACCGAAGGCCGGATCATCACCGTGCTCGGCTGCGGCGGCGACCGGGACACCGCCAAGCGCCCGATGATGGGCGAGGCCGCGGCCCGCCGCAGCGAAGTCCTGATCGTCACCGACGACAACCCGCGCTCCGAAGACCCGGCGGCGATCCGGGCCGCCATGCTGGCCGGCGCCCGCGCGGTCGGGCCCGCCGAAGGCGGCGAGGTCATCGAAATCGGCGACCGCCGCGAGGCCATCGCGCACGCCGTCGCGCTGGCCGAGCCGGGCGACATCGTCTTCCTCGCCGGCAAGGGGCACGAGTCCGGCCAGGAGGCCGGCGGTGTCGTGCACCCGTTCTCCGACCGCGACGAGCTGGCCGCGGCCATCCGCAACAAACTCGAGGTGAGTGTGTGATCGTGCTCAGCCTGGCCGAGATCGCCGACGTCGTCGGCGGCCGGCTGCACCGCGCCGATCCGGGCGCGCAGGTGACCGGCACCGTGGAGTTCGACACCCGGAAGCTCACGCCCGGCGGCCTGTTCGTCGCCCTGCCGGGCGAGAAGGTCGACGGCCACGACTTCGCCGCGCAGGCCGTCGAGGCCGGCGCCGTGGCCGTGCTGGCCGCCCGCGAGGTCGACGCGCCCGCGATCGTCGTCCCGCCCCTGGCCGCGGGCGAGGCCCACGAGCGGTCGGTCGCGCTGACCGGCGACAAGGACGGCTCCGGCGCCGCGGTGCTGGCCGCGCTGGCCAAGCTCGCCCGGCACGTCGTGCAGCGCCTGGCCGAGGGCGAGCTGACCGTCGTCGGCGTCACCGGCTCCTCCGGCAAGACCTCGACCAAGGACGTCATCGCGCAGCTGCTCGAGCCGCTCGGCCCGACGATCGCGCCGCCCGGGTCGTTCAACAACGAGCTCGGCCACCCCTGGACGGCGCTGCGGGCCGACGCGCAGACCCGGCACCTGGTGCTGGAGCTGTCCGCGCGGGGCCCCGGCCACATCGCCCACCTCGCCGAGATCGCCCCGCCGAAGATCGGCGTCGTGCTCAACGTCGGCAGCGCGCACGTCGGCGAGTTCGGTTCGCGCGAAGGCATCGCGAAGACCAAGGGCGAGCTCGTCGAGGCCCTGCCCGAAGACGGCGTCGCCATCCTGAACCTCGACGACCCGCTGGTCGCGGCCATGGCGAGCCGCACGAAGGCCCGGGTGGTGTTCGTCGGCGAGAGCCCGTCCGCCCAGGTCCGCGCGGAGAACATCACCCTCGACGACGAGGCCCGCGCCTCCTTCCGGCTGATCACCCCGGCCGGCGAGGCCGACGTCAAGCTGCCGCTGCACGGCGAGCACCACGTCGGCAACGCGCTCTCGGCCGCCGCGGTGGCCCTGGAGCTGGGCGTGCCGCCGGCCGAGGTCGCCGAGCGGCTCTCGGCCCTCGAACGGCGCTCCGCCCGGCGCATGGAGGTCGTCACCCGGCCCGACGGCGTCACGATCCTCAACGACTCCTTCAACGCCAACCCCGAGTCGATGCGGGCCGGCCTGAAGGCCCTCGCCGCGATGACGCGGGAGACCGGCCGCCGCTCGTGGGCCGTGCTCGGCGTGATGGGTGAGCTCGGCGCGGATTCGGTCACCGCCCACGACGAGATCGGCAGGCTCGTCGTCCGGCTCAACATCGCCAAGCTCGTGGTCATCGGGCCCGAGGCGGCGGCCATGCACCAGGGTGCGCACCAGGAAGGCTCCTGGGGCGAGGAGTCCACTCTGGTACCCGACGTCGAGGCCGCCGCCGCCCTGCTGCATGATCAGCTCCGCCCCGGGGACGTGGTGCTGGTCAAGGCCTCCAAGGCGGCCGGCCTCTGGCGGGTCGCCGAAGCCCTGCTCGAACCCCGGGAATCCGACAACTCCGAGAATCGCTCGAACGGTGGTGACGCGTGATCAGCATCCTGATCGCGGCCGCGGCGGGCCTGCTGATCTCCATCCTGCTCACGCCCTACCTCATCCGGGTCTTCTCCCGGCAGGGCTTCGGCCAGGAGATCCGTGAGGAAGGCCCCCAGGGACACAAGTCCAAGCGCGGTACCCCGACCATGGGCGGTGTCGCGATCATCATCGCGATGGTCGTCGGGTACTTCGCCGCACACCTGATCAACTGGATGTTCAACTCCCGCAGCGGCGCGCCGACGGCCTCCGGGCTGCTCGTCCTGATGCTCGCGGTGGGCCTGGGGATCGTCGGCTTCCTCGACGACTTCATCAAGATCCGCAAGCAGCGGAACCTGGGGCTGAACAAGACCGCGAAGCTGGTCGGGCAGCTCGTGGTCACCATCGCGTTCGCGGTGCTGGTGCTGAACTTCCCGAACGAGCACGGCATCACGCCGGCGTCGGAGAGCCTCTCCTACGTCCGCGACCTCGCGCTGATCACCTTCCCGTCGGTGATCTTCGTGATCTTCTGCTACATCGTCATCTCCGGCTGGTCGAACGCGGTGAACTTCACCGACGGCCTCGACGGCCTGGCCGGCGGCGCGGCGGCGATGGTGCTGGCCACCTACGTGGTCATCTCGTTCTGGCAGGAGCGGCTGTCCTGCGCCAACGCGCCGGCCGCGGCCTGCTACGACGTCCGCGACCCGCTGGACCTGGCCGTGGTCGCCGCCGCGGCGACCGGCGCCTGCGTCGGCTTCCTCTGGTGGAACGCGGCCCCGGCGAAGATCTTCATGGGCGACACCGGCTCGCTGGCCCTCGGCGGCCTGGTCGCCGGCCTGTCCATGACGACCCGCACCGAGCTGCTCGCCATCGTCATCGGCGGCCTGTTCATGGTCGAGATGATCTCGGTGGTCGCGCAGATCGCGGTGTTCCGGACGACCCGGCGCCGGCTGTTCCGGATGGCGCCGTTCCACCACCACTTCGAGCTCGCCGGCTGGGCCGAAACCACGGTGATCATCCGGTTCTGGCTGCTGTCGGCGATCTGCTGCATGTTCGGGCTCGGCCTGTTCTACAGCGAGCAGCTGGGCCTCGGCGGCTGACCGTGGACATTTCGGGTCGTCACGTCCTGGTCGCCGGGGCCGGGGTCACGGGCAAGTCCGTGGTGCCGGTGCTGGTCGAGCTGGGGGCACGCGTCACCGTCACCGACGGCAACGCCGAGCGCCTGGCCGAGCTGGACGGCCTCGGCGCCGAGCTGGTGCCGGGCCTGACCGAGCCGCCCGCCGACGTCGTCCTGGTCGTCACCAGCCCCGGCTGGCGGCCGACGTCGCCGCTGCTGGTGGCCGCGGCCGAGGCCGGGATCGAGGTCATCGGGGACGTCGAGCTGGCCTGGCGGGTCGGGCAGCTGCGCGAGCACCCGCCGTGCTGGCTGGTCGTCACCGGCACCAACGGCAAGACGACCACCGCCGGCATGCTCGAGTCGATCCTCAAGGCCGCCGGTGCGAACGCCGTGGCCTGCGGGAACATCGGGTACGCGGCGCTCGACGCGGTCCGCGCCGGCTACGACGTGCTGGCCGTGGAGCTGTCGAGCTTCCAGCTGCACTGGTCTTCGACACTGGCCCCGGACGCCGCCGTCGTGCTCAACCTGGCCGAGGACCACATCGACTGGCACGGCTCGATGGCCGAGTACGCGGCCGCCAAGGGTCGCGTCTACACGCGGGCCAAGGTCGCCGTGCACAACGCCGACGACGACTGGTCCACCCGGATCGCCGCCGAGCACGCGCCCGAGAGCGCCCGCCGCGTCGGCTTCCAGCTCGACACCCCGCGCGCCGGCGAGCTGGGCGTGGTCGAGGACCTGCTGGTCGACCGCGCTTTCGTCGCCGACCCGGCGAACAGCGCCGAGGAGCTCGCCACGCTGGCGGACGTCCGCCCGGCGGGCCCGCACAACGTCGCCAACGCCCTGGCCGCGGCCGCGCTGGCCCGCGCGCACGGCGTCACGGCCGACGCCGTGGTGAAGGGCCTGCGCGAGTACCAGCCGGCCCCGCACCGGGCCGTCGAGGTCGCCGAAGTGGCCGGCGTGCGGTACGTCAACGACTCGAAGGCGACCAACCCGCACGCGGCCGCCGGTTCTTTGCGCGCCCACGCGAGCATCGTGTGGATCGCCGGGGGCCAGCTCAAGGGCGCCTCGGTCGACGAACTCGTGAGCAGCATCGCCGGCCGCCTCCGCGGGGTCGTGCTCCTCGGTGTCGATTCACCCGTGATCGCCGCCGCGGTTGCGCGACACGCGCCGGATGTCCCGGTGAACAGCCTCCGTCCGGGTGACGATGAACCCATGACTGCGGCGGTGAGTGCGGCCAGCGCGATGGCCCGGCCAGGTGACGTGGTGCTGCTGGCACCCGCCGCGGCGTCGTTGGACATGTTCTCGAGCTACGGCGCGCGCGGCGACGCGTTCGCCGCGGCCGTGCGTGTCCTCCGCGACGACGCAGCGGGGGAGCCGAGTGACGACAGCTGAGACCAAACCCGTACCGCCGCCGAAGCGGCCGCGCCGCGAGCGCAAGGAGAGCGGCTTCGTCGCGTTCCGGACCGCGCTGACCGCGTGGCTCTCGCGGCCGCTGGCGTCGTTCCACCTGGTGCTCGCCCTCACCGGCGTGCTCACCGTCATCGGCATCGTCATGGTGCTCTCGGCGTCGTCGGTCGCCTCCTACAACCCGAAGACCGGCAGCGGCGTGTATTCGCTGTTCGTCAAGCACCTCGTGTTCGTCGCGCTCGGCTCGTTCGTGTTCTGGCTGGGCCTGCGGGTCAAGCTGGAGCGGATCCGGCGGATGTCGGCCACCGCGACGGTGATCTGCCTCGGCCTGCTGGTGCTCGTGCTGACCCCGCTCGGCTCGACGGTCAACGGCTCGCAGGGCTGGTTCAAGATCGGCGAGTTCACCTTCCAGCCGGTCGAGGCCGCGAAGGTGGCACTGGCCTTCTGGGGCGCGCACATCCTGGTGATCAAGTACAACGTGATCCACCAGTGGCGGCACCTGCTGGTGCCGGTGGTGCCGATCGCGCTGCTGATGTTCGCCCTGGTCATGCTGCAGCCCGACCTCGGCGGCACGGTCACCCTGGCCGTGGTGCTGCTGGCGCTGCTGTGGTTCGCCGGTGCTCCGAAACGGCTGTTCGGCGTCATCCTCGCGGGCGGCCTGGCCGGCGTGCTCGTGCTGGCCGTCATCGCGCCCTACCGGCTCGCCCGGGTCATGTCGTTCCTCTCGCCGGACGCCGACGTCAGCGCCGAGGGCTTCCAGGCCAACCAGGCCAAGCTCGCCCTGGCCGACGGCGGGTTCCTCGGCAAGGGCCTCGGCCAGGGCACGTCCAACTGGGGCTACCTGCCGAACGTGCAGAACGACTTCATCTTCGCCCTGATCGGCGAGGAGCTCGGCCTGATCGGCTGCGTGGTCGTGCTCGCCCTCTTCGGCGGGGTCGCCATCGTCGGCCTGCGGATCGCCACCCGCAACATCGACCCGTGGATCCGGATCGTCTCCGGCACGCTGACGGTGTTCCTGGTCGCCCAGGCCGGCATCAACATCGGCTACGTCGTCGGCCTGCTGCCGGTCACCGGCGTCACGCTGCCGCTGATCTCCTACGGCGGCACCTCGCTGGTGATCACCATGCTCATCATGGGCGTGCTCGCGAACGCCGCCCGGCACGAACCGGAGGCGGTGGCCGCGCTGCGCACACAGGGGCCGGGTAAATTCGGGCGTCTGCTGCGGCTGCCCGCGCCCGACCCGTACCGCCCGCCCGCCACGCGCAAGGCGGCGGGGCGGAGTGGGGCGAAGGCGGCCCGGCCGGCGCCCCGTGCGGCCCGGCCCGCCCCGGCGCAGGAACGACGCAGGTCGGTCCGCGAACCGGTGCGCCGCAGCGCGGCACGGACGAGCACGGCCACGTCTCGCGGCGGGGCCGCGCGGACAACAGCGAGCCGTGGTACCCGGAGTACCGCGAACCGGAGAGGTCATAGGTGAGTAAGCCCGTCAAGGGAACCGAGCGAGCCGCCGCGGGCAAGGCGCCCGTGGTCGTGGTCGCCGGAGGTGGCACCGCAGGACACATCGAACCCGCCCTCGCCCTGGCCGACGCCGTCATGCGGCTGCGACCGGACGCGAAGGTCGTCGCGCTCGGCACCGAGCGCGGCCTGGAGAACAAGCTCGTCCCGGCCCGCGGCTACCCCCTCGAGCTGATCCCGCCGGTGCCGCTGCCCCGCAAGCCGACCCCGGAGCTGGTCAAGCTGCCGCTGAAGGTCCGCGACTCGGTCCGCAAGACCCGCGAAGTGCTGGAGCGCGTCGGCGCGGACGTCGTCGTCGGCTTCGGCGGGTACGTCGCGCTGCCCGCCTACCTGGCCGCGCGCGGGCGCGTCCCGATCGTCGTGCACGAGGCCAACAAGTCGGCCGGCCTGGCCAACAAGGTCGGCGCCCGGTTCGCCCGCCGGGTGGCGGTCGCCGTCCCGGGGACCACGCTGCCGAACGCCGAGGTCGTCGGGATCCCGCTGCGGCGGTCGATCACGGCCCTCGACCGGGCCGCGCTGCGGGCCGAGGCCC
Organism: Amycolatopsis sp. NPDC003731; assembly: GCF_053586895.1. NCBI lineage: Bacteria > Bacillati > Actinomycetota > Actinomycetes > Pseudonocardiales > Pseudonocardiaceae > Amycolatopsis > Amycolatopsis sp. NPDC003731. The sequence goes on from NZ_JBSFNC010000030.1 coordinate 12,549, forward strand.
GCGCGTTCTTCGACCTCGACCCGGACGCGCCGACGCTGCTGGTCTTCGGCGGTTCGCAGGGCGCGCAGTCGATCAACGCCGCCGTGTCCGGCGCGGCGAAGGAGCTCGCGGACGCCGGGGTCGGCGTCCTGCACGCGCACGGCCCGAAGAACACGCTGGTCGTGCAGGAGTTCCCGGGCAAGCCGGCGTACGTGCCGGTGCCGTACCTGGAGCGGATGGACCTGGCCTACGCCGCCGCCGACGTCGCGATCTGCCGCTCCGGCGCGATGACCGTCGCCGAGGTGACCTCGGTCGGGCTGCCCGCGGTGTTCGTGCCGCTGCCGATCGGCAACGGCGAGCAGGCCACCAACGGCCGTCCCGCGGTCGACGCCGGGGCCGCGCTGATGATCGACGACGCCGACCTCAGCCCGGCCAAGGTCGCCGAGGTCGTCGTCCCGCTGGTCACCGACGCCGACCGCGTCGCGAAGATGGGCGCGGCGGCGGTCGGCATGGGCCACCGCGAGGCCGACGAGACCCTCGCCCGGATCGTTCTGGAGGCCGCCGGTGCTTGACCTGCCTGAAGAACTGCGCCGGGCGCACCTGATCGGGATCGGCGGGGCCGGCATGTCCGGCATCGCGCGGATCCTGCTGGCCCGCGGGGCCTTCGTGTCGGGTTCGGACGCCAAGGAGTCGCGCGCGCTGCTGTCGCTGCGGGCCCAGGGCGCCGAGCTGTTCGTCGGCCAGCGGGCGTCCAATTTGGACGAACTGGCCGAGCCGCCGTCGGCCGTGGTCGTCTCGACGGCGATCAAGGAGACCAACCCCGAGCTGGCCGCGGCGCGCGCGGCGGGCATCCCGGTGCTGCACCGGGCGCAGGCGCTGGCCGGGCTGATGGAAGGCCACCGGGTCGCCTGCATCGCCGGCACGCACGGCAAGACGTCGACGACGTCGATGCTCACCGTGGCGCTGCAGCACTGCCGGCTCGACCCGTCGTTCGCCATCGGCGGCGACCTCAACGAGTCCGGCGCCAACGCCCACCACGGCGAGGGCGGCATCTTCGTCGCCGAGGCCGACGAGAGCGACGGCTCGTTCCTGACGTATTCGCCGTCGGTCGCGGTCGTGACGAACGTCGAGCCGGACCACCTGGACCACCACGGCACGGCCGAGGCCTACACCAAGGTGTTCACCGAGTTCGTGAGCCGGATCGTGCCGGGCGGGCTGCTGATCGTCTGCGCCGACGACGCCGCGGCGGACGACCTCGGCAAGCAGGCCGAGGAGCTCGGCGTCCGGGTCCGGCGCTACGGCCGCACGGCCACCGACGCGCGGATCCTGGACTACGTCCCGGCGCCGGACGGCGGTGTGGTGCGGCTGTCGCTGGACGGCTCCGAGCTGTCGGTGCGGGTCGCGGTGCCGGGTGAGCACATGGCGTTGAACGCCGTGGCGGCCCTGCTGGCCGGGATCGAGCTGGGCGCGCCGCCGCTCGAGCTGGCCGAGGGGCTCGCGGCGTTCGGCGGCGTCCGGCGGCGCTTCGAGTTCAAGGGCCGGGCCGGCGACGTCCGCGTCTACGACGACTACGCCCACCACCCGACCGAGGTGGCCGCGCAGCTGCGCGCGGTGCGCACGGCGGCCGGGTCCGGGCGGGTGATCGTGGTGTTCCAGCCGCACCTGTACTCGCGGACGAAGACGTTCTCGGCGGAGTTCGCGGCGGCGTTGTCGCTGGCCGACGAGGTCGTCGTGCTGGACGTCTACGGCGCGCGCGAGGAGCCCGAGCCGGGCGTCACCGGCGCGCTGATCGCGGACCAGGTGACGGCGTCGGTGCGGTACGAGCCGGCGTTCGACGTCGCCGCGCCGCTGGCGGCCGGGCTGGCCAAGCCCGGCGACCTCGTGGTGACCATGGGCGCCGGGGACGTGACGCAGCTGGGGCCGGAAATCCTCGCCGAGCTGGACAAGCGCTGAAGCCATGAGTCCGACCAGGGAACGCCGTCCTCCGGAAGAAGACGCGCCGGATCGTGCGGCCCTGGCCCGGCAGCGGCGGGGGCGGCGCTCCGAGGAGGAGCGCCGCCGGACCCGCGCCGCGCGCGCCAAGCCGTCGCCGCGCAACCGGCCCAACCGGCAGGTGGAGATCCGCCGCCGGTGGGTCGCGCTGCTGTCGGTGCTCACCGTGGTGGCGCTGGTCTACCTGCTGTTCTTCAGCTCGATGCTCGGGGTGCAGGAGGTCGCGGTCAGCGGGTCGCGCACGGTGCCGGCCGACTCGATCCGCACGGTGGCGGCGGTCCCGGCGGACAAGCCGATGCTGCGGCTGAGCACGGACGAGATCCGCGACCGCGTGGCGGCGATGCCGGGCATCGCCACGGTCGAGGTATCGCGTTCGTGGCCGAACACGGTCGAGATCACGGTGACCGAGCGAACGGCGATCGCGTTCTTCGACAGCGGCCCGGGCGGCGACGGCGTGCACCTGGTGGACGGCGGCGGCGTGGTGTTCAAGACGGTCGCGGCGCGGCCGCCGGGCCTGCCGGAGCTGAAGCTGCCGAAGGTCTCGGCGGACGACCCGGTGACCAGGGCGGTGACGGCGGTGCTCGGGGTGATCCCGGAGCAGTTGCTCAAGCAGGTCACGACGGCGACGGCGAAGACGCCGGCCAGCGTGGAGTTCACGCTGGCCAACGGCAAGGTCGTCCGCTGGGGGACCGCGGAGCAGACGGACCGCAAGGCGAAGGTCCTGGCGGCCCTGCTGACCCAGGACGGCAAGGTCTACGACGTCGCGGCACCGGAACTGCCGACCATCACCTCCTGAATTTCCTTATTTCCCGTGCACCCGGGTTCTCGTATGGCGTACGTTCTCGTACGCCATACGAGAACGAGGAGGGTGCTCATGACGATCCTGGTGACGGGCGCGACCGGCAACGTCGGCCGGCTGGTGGTCGACGAACTGCTGGCCGCGGGGGTACCGGTGCGGGCGCTGACCGTCGACCCCGAACGTGCGCAGCTGCCGGCCGAGGCCGAGGTGGTCGTCGGGTCACTGGCCCGGCCCTCGACCCTGCCGGTGGCGCTCGAAGGTGTCTCGGCGGTGTACCTCGCCCCGATGGCGCGGACCGTCCGGCGCTTCTGCGAGCTGGCCTCCGAAGCCGGCATCGAACGGGTTGTCGCCTTGTCGGGCAGCAGCATCGGGGACGAACACGAAGGCTCCAGTGGTCACCGCCGTCGAGGCTGCTGTCCGGGAGGCCGGGTTCGCCTGGACCTTCCTGCGGCCCGGCGTGTTCATGAACAACACGCTCGACTGGGCGCCCATGGTCCGGGCGGGCGAGGTGGCGATGGCCTACGGCGACGCGACGCAGACGCCGATCGACCTCGGCGACATCGCGGCCGTCGCCGCGCGGGTGCTGACCACCGACGGGCACGTCGGCGCCACGTATGTCCTCAGTGGACCGGAGGCGATCACCCTGCGCGGGCAGGTCGGGACCCTGGCTTCGGTGCTGGGCAAGGACATCCGGTTCCGCGAGCTGACGCCGGCGGAGCAGCGCGCGCAGTGGATCGGTTACGGCGTCCCGGAAGACGCCGTCGGCTGGCTGCTCGAAGGCTTCGCGGAAACGCTGCGGCACCCGCAGGTGCCGACCGGCGTCGTCGAGGAACTGCTGGGCCGTCGGGGAACGACCTACGCGCAGTGGGTGGCGGCGAACCGGGCCGTCTTCGCAGGGTGAGCGTCAGACGCGGGTGCGGGTCATCCCGGCCAGGCCGAGCAGCGGCAGCGCGCCGGCGAAGATGACGACCGCCGTCCAGCCGCCCAGGTGGTAGGCGATCGAGCCCGCCTGGGAGCCGATCGCGCCGCCGATGAAGAACGTGCCCAGGTACACGCTGTTGACGCGGGCGCGGGCCGAGGGGTCGAGCTGGTAGATCACGTGCTGGCCGGTCACGAGCGTCGCCTGGACCGCCATGTCGATGGCGATCGCCGCGATCGCCAGCAGGATGACGCTGTGCGCGCCGAACCCCGCGAGCGCGAACGCGGCCGCGCAGAGCACGAACGCCGCCGCCGTGAGCCGCCGGCCGTGGCCGTGGTCCGACCAGCGTCCGGCCAGGGGGGCCACCGCGGCGCCGGCCGCGCCCGCCAGGGCGAACAGGCCCACACCGAGCTGGGAGTAGTTGAACGGCGGTGCGGTGAGGACGAACGCGATGGTCGTCCAGAACGCGCTGAACGCACCGAACATCGCCGACTGGTAGAGGGCGCGGTGGCGCAGCGCCGGGTGTTTGCGGGCCATGGCGAAGGTCGAGCGGAGCAGCTCGCCGTAGCGGACGTCCGTCTTGGGCGCCCGGGGCGGCAGGATGAACCGCAGCACGACGGCGAGCGCGGCCATCGCGCCGGCCGAGATCAGGAACACGACGCGCCAGCTCGTCACCTCGGCGAGCAGGCTGGCGACGACCCGGGAGAGCAGGATCCCGAACAGCAGCCCGCTGACGACGCGCCCGACGATCCGGCCGCGGATGGCGTCGGGCGACAGGTCGGCGGCGAACGGGATGAGGATCTGCACCACGACCGACGCCGCCCCGACGGCCAGCGAGGCGATGAGCAGCACGGCGAACCCCGGCGCGATCCCGGTGACGACCAGGCCGGCGCAGGCGACGGCGAGCAGCGTCGCGACCAGGCCGCGGTTCTCGAGCCGGTCGCCGAGCGGGACGAGCAGCAGCATCCCGGCGGCGTACCCGATCTGGGTCGCGGTGACCACCCCGCCGGCCGCGGCCTCGCCGACGTCGAACGTCTGCCGCAGCTCGGCGAGCAGCGGCTGGGCGTAGTAGAGGTTGGCGACGGTCAGTCCACAAGAGACGGCCAGGAGCAGCACGAGCCAGCCGGGTGGGGCCTTCTGTTCGGTCTCGGTCATGCGTGCCCCCAATAGTGGAACCGGTTTGATCGGTTCCGAAGGTACCAGTCAAACCGGTTCCGGCGTACTGTGACCCGTATGACGGACAGATTCCGCGCGGGAGCGGGCCGCCTGTGCCTCGACTTCATCCGGACCCTGCGGTACCGGGGGACGCCGTCGGAGACGGAGGAGCTGCCGGACGCGGCGGCGTGGGGAGCGTGGATCGACCGGTTCGGCCCGTTCGCCACCCCGGTCCGGCCGGAGTCGGCCGAGGAAGCGCGTGCCGTCCGCGAAGCAATCCACGAGCTGCTGACGGCTTCGGTGCGCCCGTCGACCCGGCAGCGGCTGAACCGCGTCGCGGCGCTGCCGGTGCCCGCGCCGTCGCTGACGCCGTCGGGCCAACTGCGCTGGCAGGCCGCGGACCCCGCGTCGGCGATGCTCGCGGTGCTGGCCCGGGACGCGGTGGAGCTGGTGACGTCGCCGGAGTTCGCGCGGGTCCGGCGGTGTGAAGGGGCCCGGTGCGGGGCGTTGTTCCTGGACACCTCCCGGCCGGGGACGCGCCGGTGGTGCTCCATGGGGGTCTGCGGCAACCAGGCGAAGAAGTCGACTTATCGAGCCAAGGCGGTCCGATAAGTCGGGCAAACACCCGACGACACGAGCGCCGCCCGCTCCTAACGTCCTGGTCCGGACGAAGGGAGCGACAAGATATGTCGAACAAAGCCGTCATCAGCCTGTCGACGGGCCTCGAGGACGCGGAAAAGGTGACCGTCGCGTTCCTGGTCGCGGTGGGGGCCGCCGAGACCGGGCGCGAGACGCTGATGTTCCTGACCAAGGAGGCGGTCCGGATCGCCCTGGCGGGCACCGCCGTCGGCGCCGCGTGCGACGGCTGTCCGCCGCTGGCCGACCTGGTCAAGCGCTACGAAGCCGCGGGCGGCCGGTACTACGTGTGCCCCATCTGCTTCACCGCGAAGCACCTCGACGCCGGCAGCCTGATCGACGGCGCGGAGCTGAACGGCACCATCCCGCTGTGGAAGTGGATCGGCGACGAAGCGGCGACGACGTTCAGCTACTGAACCGGCCCGGTGATGAGTTGCCGCGCTCGCCGCCGTCATACCTGCGACAGCCACGACGAGGCGGAAGGATGACGGGATGAGTGCGGACACGCGGCTGGAGGAGCCGGCGTTCTCGGGACTGGCGGAGCGGCACCGGCGGGAGCTGCACGTGCACTGCTACCGGATGCTGGGGTCGTTCGAGGACGCCGAGGACACCGTCCAGGAGACCTTCCTGCGCGCCTGGCGGCGGCGGGAGACCTTCGAGGGGCGGTCGACGTTCCGGGCGTGGCTGTACCGGATCGCCACCAACGCGTGCCTGGACCGGCTGGCCCGCTGCCGCCCGGAGCCGGCGGCCGGGGGCGAGGTGCCGTGGCTGCAGCCCTACCCGGACCGCCTGCTGGACGAGCTGCCCGCGGCCGGTGCGGACGAGCCGGAGGCCGTCGCCCTCGCGCGGGAGACGATCGAGCTGGCGTACCTGGTCGCGGTCCAGCACCTGGCGCCGCGGCCACGGGCGGTGCTGATCCTGCGCGACGTGCTCGGCCGGCCGGCGAAGGAGGTCGCGGAGCTGCTCGGGGACTCGGTCAACTCCGTGAACAGCGCGCTGCAGCGGGCCCGCGCGGGCATGCGGGAGCACCTGCCCGCCGAGCGCCAGGACTGGACCGGCGGCGAGGAGGACGCCGGCACGCGCGAGCTGGTGCGCCGCTACACCGAGGCCAGCGTGGCCGTCGACGTCGCCGGGATCGCCGCCCTGCTGCGCGAGGACGTCCGCTGTTCGATGCCGCCGACACCGGGCCTGCACCTCGGCCGGGACGCGGTGGTGCGGAACTGGGTCGAGGACGGGTTCGAGCAGCTGACGGGCTTGCGCGGCGTCCCGGCGGCGGTCAACCGGCAGCCCGCGGTCGCGTTCTACCTCCGGCAACAGGGGGTGTACCGGCCGTTGACGATCGATGTCCTGCGGGTCAGCGGCGGGGTGATCACCGAGATCACCACGTTCGACGCCGGGCGGTTCCCGGTGCTCGGCCTGCCGGAGCGCCTGCCGGGGTAGGCCGAAATCCGATTGCCCGCGAAGGCCCGCGGGCGCGACCATCGGCCACGTGCTGGTGGAAGAGGTGAAGTCCGGGCTCCGGCGTGCTTTCACCTGGCGCGGGGATCGCACGGACGACGGCTGCTACGCCGACGTGACCGGGTGGTGGCGCCGGCCGGAGCTGCTCGCCGGCCTGGGGCCCGCACTGGCCGGGCTGTTCGCCGACCGGCGGCCCACCGTCGTGCTGGGGCCGGAATCCCGTGGCTGCCTGCTGGGGCCGCTGGTCGCGCTGCACCTGGAGGTCGGCTTCGTCGAAGTCCGCAAGGACCGCGGGCCGTCGGCCGACAGCGAGGCCTGGCTGCGGCGGACCACCCCGCCGGACTACCGGGACCGCCACCTCAGCCTCGGCTTCCCCAAGGACCTGCTCGACGGCGGCGATCGCGTGCTGTTCGTCGACGACTGGATCGAGACCGGGGGCCAGGCCCACAGCGCCCGCCTCCTCACCCAGGACGCCGAGGCCACCTGGCTCGGCGTGGCGACCGTGGTGGACGGGTTGCGCAGCAACCAGGTGCGTCGGCAGCTGGACGTCCGGTCGCTGCTGCACGTCAGGGAACTCTGATGGCCGTGGCCAGCAGGGCGACCGCCCGGTCCTCGTCGCCGGTCAACTGCTGCAGGACGTCCTGGGCCAGATCTCCCGGCAGCTCCGCCAGAGCCTGAGTCACGCGCATCCGCACCGCAGGAGCCCCGGCGAGTTCCCCGGCCAGCGCCTCCAGGATCCGCGCACCCTGGCCCGGCTCCCGGGCCAGCACCCCCAGCACTTCCGCCGCCTCGACGTCGTTGGTGCCTTCGACCACCATCGCGACGAGCAGCGGCACCGCCCTGATCTCGCCGCGGCCGCCGGACGCCAGCGCCGCGTGGCGGCGCACCTGCGGGTCCGGGTCGTCGAGGGCGCCCGCCAGCGCCGCGGTCGCTTCGTCGCCCGGGAGCTCGGCGATGGCCAGGACCGCGCGCCGCCGGATGGCCACCTCCTCCGAGCGCAGGCCGGTGGCCACCGCGGCCACCGCGTCGGCGCCCGCGCGGGCCAGCGCCCAGCGCAGGGCGCCGGCGACGTTCGGGTTCGTCTCCGTCAGCACCGCCCTGGCCAGCAGCGGCACGTCCTCGACCGGGGCGAGGGCGGCTTGCTGCCGGCGACCCGGGCTCGGGGAACCGAGCCCGTGCAGGAGCCCGACCACGTGCAGGACGCCGTCCCAGCCCGCGGGGTCCGAGGCGTCGATCGCCCGGAGGCGGTCGAGGAGTTCGCGCTCGCGCTCCAGCCGCTCCTCGGTCCGCCGGATGAGGTCGCCGACCATGGTGGCCGGGGTGAAGGCGGGGTCGGCCAGGGCACGGCCGATCTGCCGCAGCGACATCCCCAGCGTGCGCAGGCCTTCGACGTGGAAGATCCGGCGGATGTCCGCTTCGGAGTACTCGCGGTAGCCGCCCACGGTCCGGCCGGTCGGCCGCACCAGCCCGAGGGTGTCGTAGTGCCGCAGCATCCGCGTGCTCACCCCGGACCGGCGGGCCACCTCCCCGATCAGCACGCGGCGTCCGGCCCGAGCGCGACGACCCGCTTCGCCTCGTCGACGGCCAGGTCGAACCCGGCGTCCGGGTCCCGCACCAGCCGTTGCGTGGCCCGGGCGTGCGCCCGCACGTCCGGGTCGGCACTGGCGAGTCCCGTCGTCAGGGCGGACTCGGCCGCGTCACCGAGTGCGGCGAGAGCCCGGCTCAGGCTCAGCCGCACGGCCCGGTCGCCGCGGCCGAGCTGCCGCGCCAGTTCCCCGGCCAGGTCCGGCCAGTCGCCGGGTGGCGCGAGCACGACAGCGGCACGCCAGGCGCTTCGCGCGACTTCGTCGTCCGGGTCGTGCAGCAGCGACGGCGTGATCGCGGGCCACGCCGTCCGGTCGCCGATCTTGGACAGCGTGTGCAGGGCCTGGCTGCGGGCCTGCGCCCGTCCGGACCGCAGTTGCGCGACGAGCTTGGGCACGGTGAGGTCCGCCGGGAGGCGGGTCAACGCCCAGGTGAGCATGTCGCGCACGTAGAAGTCCGGCTCGACCGCGCAGCGGGCCACGAGCGCGTCGGCGAGCCCGAGGTCGGCTCGGGTGCCGGCCGCCAGCGCGGCCTGCAGCCGGGCCGACGAGTTTCCGGCGGCCAGCTGTGTGTCCAGTACGTGTTCCATGGGAACCACCTCCTCCCGGCAGTGAAGACCTTGTCACAGTGTGAAGGTCAAGGGCGCCGCCCTCTAGGATCGGGCCCCGTGATCGCCGAGCTGCCGTTGGACCAGGTCAGGACGTTGCTCGCGGTCGTCGACGCCGGGACGTTCGACGCCGCCGCGGCCGTGCTGCACGTCACGCCGTCGGCCGTGAGCCAGCGGGTCAAGGCCCTCGAGCAGCGGACCGGGAGCGTCTTGGTGACCCGCACGAAACCGGTGCGCGTCACCGGCTCGGGGCAGGTGGTGGTCCGGTTCGCGCGGCGGCTCGCGGCCCTCGAGCGGGACGCGCGAGCGGAGCTGGGCATGAGCGGCGAGCCGGTCCGCGTGCCGATCGCGGTCAACGCCGACTCGCTGTCGACGTGGTTCCTGCCGGCGCTGGCGGGCGTGGTCGCCGACCCGCCGATCTGCTTCGAACTGCACCGCGAGGACCAGGAACACACCACGACGTTGCTGCGGGAGGGCCGGGTGATGGCCGCGGTGACGTCCTCGGCCGCGCCGGTGCAGGGCTGTTCGGTGCGCCCGCTGGGCGCCCTCCGCTACCTGCCGCTGGCCAGTCCGGCGTTCGTCGCGCGCTGGATCACCGGCGCGCTGCGGGCCGACCTGACCGCGGCGCCCGTCGTGGTGTTCGACGACCACGACGACCTGCAGGACGCATTCGTGCGCCTGCTCGGCGGCGACGGCGCGAGCCCGCAGCGGCACTACGTCCCGGCGTCGGAAATGGTGGTCGCCGCGGTGGAGGCGGGGCTCGGCTGGGGCATGGTGCCGGAGGTGCAGGCGGCACCCGGGCTGCGGGCCGGGACGCTGGTGCCGCTGGCGCGGAACCGGCCGGTGGACGTGCCGCTCTACTGGCAGCAGTGGAAACTGGACCTGCCGGCGCTGTCCACAGTGGCCGAAGCGGTCGCGGCTGCGGCGGCGTCTTCGTTGCGCGGCCCCGGTTCTTGAGGTCTCGGGCCGCCTGGGGTATTTGCGGTGACGCGGGGTGGGGGCAGGCCGGCGCGGGGGGCTTGCGCGGCCCGGGTTCCTGGCTCCTCGGGCCTGAGTCGTTCGGCGCCGACGCGGGTCGGTGGGCCGGGGGCAGTCTGGCGCGGCGGGCTTGCGCGGCCCCGGTTCCTGACTCAGGCCGGCATCAGGCGTTCGGCGGCGACGCCCGCCGGTGGGGCGGCGGGGTGGGGGAACGCCGGCATCGAGACCGAGCGGCCGACGATGGTGGCGAGCTGGGCCCGTGAACACAGCGCGAGCTTCTTGAAGATGCGCGCCAGGTAGGTCTCCACCGTCTTGTGGCTCAGGCCCAGTGTGCGGGCGATCTGCTGGTTCGTCCGGCCGTCGCTGACCAAGCGGGAGATCTCGCGCTCGCGACCGCTCAGCTGGGCCAGCTCCGACGGCATGTCCGCGTCCGGCAGCGGGTCGGGCTCCGGGTGCCGGTTGTCGTCGAGGTGCTCGAGCAGGGTGGTGAGGCTGCCGAGGACGTAGCGGTGCCCGAACCGGGTGGCGATGGCGAGGGCCCGGTGGAGGTGCCGGCCGGCCAGGTCGTCGCGGGCGAGGGCGTGTTCGGCGCGGGCCAGCCAGTAGAGCGGGGTGACGTCGGGGGCCAGGTCCGCGTCGGACGCGTTGGCCATCAGCGTCCTGGCCTTGAGCAGCTGGTCCTCGGCGGCCCGGCCGGCGGGGTCGGTCAACGTGGCCAGGGCCAGCAGCAGGGCGCGCGGGCCCGCGTCTGCCGCCGGGTCCAGGTGGTCGGCCAGCGGGCCGAGGCCGGGCACGCCCTTCACGGACGAGAGGATCGCCAGGTCGGGGACCGCGGTGGGGTGGCGGGTGCCGACCGTGGTGGCGAGCAGGTCCGCGACCAGCCGCGCCTGGGTGCGGTGATCGCCGGGGTCGACGACCCGCAGCCCGCCGCGGAGCCGGTCGGCCGCGGCTTCGCGGTGGCCGTCCAGGTGCAGCGCCCGCCCGGCCCACAGCGCCGTCTCCGGGCCGGGCGCCACCTGGTCGAACAGGACACGGGCGTCGGCCGTGCGGCCGGTGACCACGAGCGCGATGGCCAGCAGCGGGACGTGGTCGGCGCACACCGGGCCACGGGCGTCCAGGGCCCGGCGCAGCCAGGCGGCGGCGTCGGCCGGACGCTCCCAGCGCACCTCGCGGGCGGCCTCGACCAGGATCCCGGCCGCGTCGTTCCGCTCGACCAGCGCGCAGTGCGCCAGGTGGTGGGCGACCTCGGGGGCGGGCGCGTCCCGGTCGCGCAGCGCCGCGGCGGCCCGGGCGTGCGCGCCGAGCCGCCACGCCGCCCCGGCGGCCTGGTGCGCGGTGGCGCGCAGCAGCGGGTTGCGGAACCGGAAGGTGCCGTTGCTGCCGTCCACGCGCAGGATGTCGTGTGCGACGAGCTCGTCGACGGCGGCCCCGGTCGGGCCCTCGCCGCCGTCCACCACCGTCGCCAGCAGCCCGGTGTCGAACGACTCGCGCAGCAGGGCCGCCGCGTGCGCGACGGTCCAGGTGAACGGGCCCAGCGTGCGGAACTCCCGCAGCGGCGACACCGGCAGTCCCGGGCCGCCGGTCCGGTCCGGCGTGTCCTCCGCCGCGGCCAGGGCGCGCAGCAGGCCCGGGTTGCCGTCCGCGGCGTCCAACAGGGCATCGCGGCGGACGGCGGGCAGGCCGGGCGGCAGCAGCGTGCCGAGGTAGTCCTCGGGCAGCGCGGGCAGGGCGATGTGCGCGACGCCGGTGCCGTCGAGCGCGGCCAGCAGGTCGCCGGCCGTCTGCCGGGGGCGCAGCGCGGTCACCAGCAGGACCGGCGCGTTCGGCGGGCGCCGGATCAGGTGGGTGAACAGGTCGGCCGACGCCGGGTCGGCCCACTGGAGGTCGTCGACCACCAGCAGCAGGGGCGCGCCGGCGCTGAGCCGTTCGAGCAAGGCGCGCGCCGCGTGGAAGAGGTGCCGCAGCTCCGACGGATCGGTCGGCACGGCCGCGTCGGGCGCGTACTGGGCCAGCGCCGGGAAGATGCCGGCCAGCCAGCAGACGTGGTACTCGGGGAATCCGTCGAGCAGCGCCGGGTGCGGCGAGGCCAGCAGGTCGTCGAGGGCGTCGGAGAAAACGCCGAAGGGCAGCGAACCGGGCAGGGGACCCGCCGCGCCGCAGGCGACCGCCCAGCCGCGGGCTTTCGCGTGGCCGGCGAGCGCCGCGAGCAGTTCGGACTTCCCGCTCCACGGGTCACCACTGACACGCACCGCCCGGACGCCGGGTTCCGCGCCGTCCACGATGCCGGTGAGCCGGGCCAGTTCGGCCTCGCGGCCCCGTGCGTCGGACCGCCGGGGGACTCGGTGCGCTGGTCCGGTGGAGGCGTTGTGCCCGTGAATCGATGGCATACCTTGATCCCCCAGGATGTCGGTGTCCTCCCGATCGGCAGTCTCGATGGCCTGCGACGGTCATCCACTTGTACCACAGGATCCGCCGGGTGTCGTTGGTGTCTACTGTGGACTACCAACGTTGGTAGCCGGTGCCCCCGGCGGAGGCCGGGGGCACCAGCGGGGGTGGCTCAGGCGAAGATCTGCCAGCCGGAGCCGATCTGGCTGCCGGTGCTGTACGGCGCGGTGTCACTGCCGCCGTTGGTGTAGAGCCAGAGGGTTCCGTCGGGCTTGGTCGCCGTGATGTCGGCCCGGCTGTCGCCGGTGACGTCGCCGACCTGGATGCGGTCGAACTGGGCCCAGCCGGAGCCGATCTGGCTGCCGGTGCTGTACGGCGCGGTGTTGCTGCCGCCGTTGGTGTACAGCCAGAGCGTCCCGTCGGGTTTCGCGGCGACGATGTCGGCCCGGTGGTCGCCGGTGACGTCGCCGCCGAGGATCCAGTTGAACTGCTCCCAGCCCACGCCGATCTGGCTCCCGGTGCTATACGGCGAGGAATTGTTGCCGCCGTTGGTGTACAGCCAGAGCGTGCCGTCCGGTTTGGCCGCCACCAGGTCGGCCCGGCCGTCTCCGGTGACGTCGGCCAGGGTGACGTGGCCGAACTGCTGCCACGCCGAACCGATCAACGTTCCGGTGCTGTACGGCGAGGTGTTGCTGCCTCCGTTGGCGTACAACCACAGCGATCCGTCGGGCTTGGCCGCGACGATGTCGGCCCGGCTGTCGCCGGTGACGTCGCCGGGGAGGAACCAGCTGAAGCTCTCCCAGCCGGTGCCGATCAGGCTGCCGCTGCTGTATGGCGCGGTGTTGCTGCTGCCGTTGGCGTAAAGCGAGAGCGTCCCGTCGGGCTTGCGGGCCACGAGATCCGACCGGCCGTCCCCCGTGACGTCGCCGGCGGCGACCCCGTTCGCGCCGCCGCCCGAGCCGCCCGCGAGCGCGGCGAGCTGGGCCAGCGAGCCGTTGAAGACGTTGGAGTCGTGGGCCGCGCCCCGGCCGCAGGCGTCGATGTCGTACTGCCAGAACGTCCACCGGGTACCCCAGCCCGGCACCGACGGCGGCGACGAGTTGCAGCTGGCGATGTCGAGCGGGTACGCGGAGAACGCGGTGCTGTTGCCGGTGCACGGGTTCCACCAGTTGACGTTCGTGTAGATCATCGGCGTGCGGCCGATGCGGGCCTTGACCTGGTTGAGGAACGAGCTGATCCACGCCCGCATGTCGCTCTGGCCGAGGCCGTAGCAGTCGGGCAGGTTCAGCGAGCTGTACGGCCACTCCAGGTCGAGGAAGGGCGGCAGCGTCCGGCCGTCCGCCGCCCACTGCAGGTGGTCGACGAAGTAGTTCGCCTGGCCCACCGGGTTGCCGAGGTCCGGGCGGGCGAACGCGTAGGCGCCGGTGTAGAGGCCGGCGTTCTTGGCGCCGTGGTAGTCCTGGTCGAAGTACGGGTTGGTGTAGCTGGTGCCTTCGGTCGCCTTGACGAACGCGAACTCGTCGCCGGCCGCCTTCTGGTTGGCCCAGTTGACCGTCTTGCCGCCGGAGTGGTCGTGGCTGGAGACGTCGATGCCGTTGATGCCGTAGCCGGGCGGGAGAGCCGCGGCCGTGGTCTCCGCGGCGATCGCGGGCGCGGTTCCCCCGAGGAGAACTGCTCCGGCCAGCACCGCCAAGAGGTACTTGCGCATGGTGAGCTCCTGTGGAGAGAGAGGCCGATCAGGCGAAGGTCTGCCAGCCGGAGCCGATCTGGCTGCCGGTGCTGTAGGGCGCGGTGTCGCTGCCGCCGTTGGTGTAGAGCAGCAGCGTGCCGTCGGGGCGGGACGCGGTGATGTCGGCCCGGTGGTCACCGGTGACGTCGCCGACCTGGATGCGGTCGAACTGGGCCCAGCCCACGCCGATCTGGGTTCCGGTGCTGTAGGGCGCGGTGTCGCTGCCGCCGTTGACGTAGAGCCACAGCGTCCCGTCGGGCTTGGCCGCCACGATGTCGGCCCGGTGGTCGCCGGTGACGTCGCCGCCGAGGATCCAGCTGAACTGCTCCCAGCCCACGCCGATCTGGCTGCCGGTGCTGTACGGCGAGGTGTTGTTGCCGCCGTTGGTGTACAGCCACAGGGTGCCGTCGGGCCTGGCCGCCACCAGGTCGGCTCGGCCGTCTCCGGTGACGTCGGCGAGGGTGACGTGGCTGAACTGCTGCCACGCGGAGCCGATCAGGGTTCCGGTGCTGTACGGCGAAGTGTTGTCGCCGCCGTGGGTGTACAGCCACAGCGTCCCGTCGGATTTCGCGGCGACGATGTCGGCCTTGCCGTCGCCGGTGACGTCGCCGACGAGGAACCAGCCGAAGCCCTGCCAGCCGGTGCCGATCAGGCTGCCGGTGCTGTACGGCGCGGTGTTGCTGCCGCCGTTGGCGTAGAGCCAGAGCGTCCCGTCGGGCTTGCGGGCGACGAGGTCGGCCCGGCCGTCCCCGGTGACGTCGCCGGCGGCGACCCCGTTGGCTCCGGAGGACTGGTCGACGATGCGGTCGTAGCGGATGGCCGTGTAGGAGGCGACTTCGGACCAGGAGTCGAACCCGAGGTTGCCGTTGTTGTTGACCTTGTACGGGTTCTGCACGGTCTGGCCGGTGGAGTTGAACGAGTAGACGTAGGCGCCCTGGCTGTGGTCGCCCTGGTTCTTCCAGAACGCGAACAGTTCCATGTGGCCGTCCGGGCCGCTGCCGTCGCTGTCGCGGACCATCGCGTCGCCGGGGCGCAGGTCGTCCCGCGCCACGACGTGCATTCCGTTGCCGTTCTGGGCTCTACTGAGGAATTCGTTGGTGATCAGGCTCGTGTTGAGGTGCCAGGTCATCGAAACGAGCCCGGAGCAGTCCCGGCGGTAGGTCTGCCCGCCGTCCGGGCCGGGGACGTGGGTGCCGGTCTGGGTGTAGGTGTAGCCCTGGTCCACCCAGTACTGCGCCCGATCGAGGACCTCGCCTCGCGAGATCGGGCCGTTGACGGCCGATGCGTGCGCCGTGCCCGGGACGGCGATCGAGACCGCGGTCAGTGCCGCGGTGGCGAAGGTGACGGTGAGCCGGGCGATCGTCTTGTTGGTCATGGCCACAGCGTCGGGACCCGTGCTGCAGGTTCTCTGCAAATCCGCCGGGAACCGCCATACAGCGGTTCTCTGGCGTCGCCGCCGGGCGTAGGGTCCGCCAGGACATCTCGGGGGAGACATTCAGGGGCGGGGATGGAGTTCCGGCTGCTCGGACCGGTCGAGGCCGCCGGCGAGACCGGTGCGGTGGCCTTGGGGGGCACGAAGATCCGCACGTTGCTGGCCGCGTTGCTGCTCGAGCCGGGGCGGGTCATCGCCGCGGACCGCCTCGTCGACATCATCTGGGACGACGAGCCGCCGCCCACCGCGCGGGCGCTGATCCAGACCTACGTGTCCACGCTGCGCCGGGCGCTCGGCGACGCCGGCCCGGAGATCGTCCGCACCGTGGCGCCGGGCTACCTGGCGCGGTTCGGCGCCGAGAGCCTCGACCGGCACCGCTTCGAGACCTTCACGGCGGAAGGACGTTCCGCCGCTGCGGACGGGCGGTACCGCGAGGCGTCGAACGCCTTCCGAGCCGCCGACGCGTTGTGGCGCGGGCCCGCGCTCGGCGGGGTGCGCAGCCGCATCCTGGCGGGCGAGGCCGCCCGCCTCGACGAGCAGCGGCTCGCGGTCATCGAAGCCCGCATCGCCGCCGACCTGGCCCTGGGCCGCACGGACGAACTGGTCGGCGAGCTCACCGTGCTGGTCGGGCAGCACCCGACCCGGGCGTCGCTGCGCGGCCAGCTCATGCTCGCCCTGTACCGCGCCGACCGGGCCGCCGACGCCCTCGCCGTCTTCCGGCAGGGCCGCGAGGTCCTCATCGACGAGCTGGGCATCGAACCGGGCGTGGAGCTGACCCGGCTGCACGAAGCCATCCTGCGGTCGGACCCGGACCTGCTCGGCCCGCCCGCCGAGCCGCCCGCCCGGCCCGTGCCGCCCGCTCGACCCGAGCCCGTCCCGCCGTCCCCCGCCGAACCGCGCGCGGCCGTGCCGAAACAGCTGCCGCCCGACGCGGCCGACTTCACCGGCCGGGACGACCTGGTCGGCGAGCTGACCGGGGTGCTGACCGGCGGCCGGAGCGGCCCGGCGATCGCGGCCCTGCTCGGCCCGGGCGGGGTCGGCAAGTCGGCGCTGGCCGTGCACGTGGCGCACCGGGTGTCCGCGGCCTACCCGGACGGGCAGCTGCACGTCGACCTGCGGGGCACCACCGGCACCCCGGCGTCACCGACCGAGGTGCTCGGCCGCTTCCTGCGGGCCCTGCAGCCCCACCGGACCGCGATCCCGGACGACCCGGACGAGCGCATGGACGCCTACCGCACCGCGCTGGCCGGCCACCGCGTGCTGATCGTCCTCGACGACGCCGCGAACGAGCAGCAGGTGCGTCCGCTGCTGCCCGGGTCCGGGACCTGCTCGGTCCTGCTGACCTCGCGCCACCGGCTGGGCGGCCTCGCCGGCGCGCACCTCGTCGAGGTCGGCCTGCTCTCCGCGGGGGAGGCGACCGCCCTGCTGTCCCGCATCGCCGGGGCCGACCGGATCGACGCCGCACCCGAGGCCGCGGCGGACATCGTGGCCTGCTGCGGCAACCTGCCGCTCGCGGTCCGGGTCGCGGGCGCGCGGCTGGCCACCCGCCGGCAGTGGACGGCACGCCTGCTCGCGACCAGGCTGACCGACGAGCGGCGCCGCCTCACCGAGCTGTGCGCCGGTGACCAGCAGATCCGCGCGAGCATCGAGCTGAGCGTCCGGAACCTGGAACCCGCCGCCCGGACCGCGTTGCGCCGGCTCGGGTACCTGGGGCTGGCCGACTTCCGGTCCTGGGTGGTGGCGGCCGCGCTCGACACCGACCTCGGCACGGCCGAGCAGGTCGTCGAGCACCTCGTCGACACGCACCTGGTCGACTACACCTTCGTCGACGACACCGGCCAGGTCCGCTACCGGCTGCACGACCTGGTCCGCATCTACGCGCGCGAGGAGGCCGAACGGCACGAGCCCCACGCCGACCTGGTGGCCTCGACCGCCCGCGTGGCCGGTGGCTGGACCGCGGTCCTCGACCGGCTGCGCAACCACATCGCCGACCACGTCACGTCCGGGGCGATTCCCCTGACGACGGCCGAAGCCGCCCCGGTCGACCCCGAGGTGCTGGGCACCGCGCTGACCGATCCCCGCGGCTGGCTCGACATCGAGCAGGCGTCGCTGGTGCTCGCCGTGGAGCGGGCGGCCGAGGCGGGCCTCGACGAGCCGGCCGTCGCGATCGCGTCGGTGCTCTGCTCGTCGAGCTATCCCCTCAACAGCGTCCTGGACCTGTGGGACCGCGCGCACGGCGCCGCGCTCGCCGCCGCCCGCGCGGCCGGCAACACCCGCGGCGAAGCGATCCTGCTGGCCCAGCTCGGCCAGCTCCGGTACGAGCAGGACCGCTTCGCCGACGCCCGCCGGTCCTTCACCGACGCCGTCGAGCGGTTCCGCGACCTGCAGGACCCGCGGGGGGAGGCAGGCGCGCTGACCGCGCTCGGGCTGGCCTGCCGCGACCAGGGCTACCTCCCCGAAGCGGGGCACTTCCTGGCCCAGGCGGCCGCGGTGTGCCGGAGCCTGGACGACGAGCGCGCGACCGGCCACTGCGAGCGGCTGACCGGCTCGGTGCACCTGGAACGCGGCGACTTCGCGGCCGCCGATCGCGCGCTGGCGGCGGCCTTGGCGGCCTACCGCCGGGCCGGCAGCGAACGCGGGGAAGCGCTGACGCTGCGCACGATCGGCCTGACCCACCTCGGCCGCGGCCGGCTCACCGAGGCCGAGGAGACGTTCACCCGCGCGCTGGCGCTGTTCCGCCGGCTCGGCGACCCCAAGCTGGTGTCGTTCTGCCTGCGCGGGCTGGCCAAGACCCACCTCCGGATGGGCCGCCTGGCCGAGGCCAGGCAACCACTGGAGACGGCGCTCGACGCCCACCGGGCGGAAGGGGACCGCTGGGGCGAGGCGATGGTCATGCGCACCCTCGGCGAGCTGGACCTGGCCGCCGGCCGGTTCGCCGAGGCGGGCGGCTGGCTCACCGGCGCGCTCGAGGCGTTCCGCGAACAGGAAGCGTTCCTGTTCGGCGCTCGCACCCTGCGCGACATCGCCCAGCTGGAGGAGGCCCGGGGCGACCACACCGCGGCGAAGGCCGCGCTGGCCGAGGCGATCGAGACGTTCCGCGCCTACGGGTCCCGCGAATACGGCGAGCTCACGGCGCTGTAATCCGATTCCAGGGTTTCTGCAGCCGGGTGGGCGACGGTGGGCCGGTGCCCCCAGAAGAAGTGCTGCTGTCCGACCCCCGCCTGGCCCGCATCCCGATCCGCGACAGCGGCGAGGAGCTCGTCGACGTCCGGACGTCGGCCCCGCTGCGGGTGGCGGGGACGGCGTACCTCCGTTACGGCCTGGTCGACCGCCTGGTGACGGCCCAGAGCCTCCTGCCCCGCGATGTCCGCCTGCTCATCGTCGCCGGCTACCGCCCGCCCGATCGGCCGTGCCCCGGCCCGGCGTGCGCCTGCCCGCCGGCCGAGTCCGCCGCCGCGCCGCACCCGACGGGTGGTGCCGTGGACCTCACACTGTCCGAAGTGGACGAAGTGGTGAAGCCGGTGCCGGCGTGTTGTGCGGATCCGGTCGGGCCGCCGCAGGGGCGGGTGGGGGAGTTGCTGGTGCCCGCGTTGGTGGCGGCGGGGTTGGTGAACTACCCGGCTCGGTGGTGGCACTGGTCGTACGGTGATCGGTTCTGGGCTTGGGTGAGCCAGGCGCCCCGGGCGCGTTATGGGCCGTTGCCGAGCGGCCCGTGAGCGGTCACGCGAGGAAGACGAAGACAGCTTCGAGCGTGTTCGAAACTCCCTCGCCGGGACGGCCGGCCCTGCCAGGCTGCGTCGGGCCGGTCCCATCACCGAGAAAAAGGGGGAGCAATGCTGGTGAAGAAGATCGCCTCGGCCGCGGGGGTCCTCGCCGCGGCGGGCGGGATCATGGTGTCGACGGCCGGGACGGGAGCTGCCGCGACCGCGGGCGGTGATGCGTCCTCGGGGCAGGTCGTGGCCGCGTTCGGGGTGACCGGGACGCTGCCCGGCTGCGCCGACTACGACCACTCCGGGCAGGACGCCTGGGTGATCAACAACTGCAGCTACGTCATCCACGCCAAGATCCTCTGGGCGTTCGCCTCGGACAGCCCGTGCACGAAACTCGAGGCGAACGGCGGCTGGATGACGTCGTGGCGGAGCGGCCTCGCCCGGTACGACGGCGCCGTTTCCTGCTGACCCCGTCCACCGGCCCCGCGCCGCTCTCCGGCGCGGGGCCGGCGCACGTGGTTCCCGGGTTCGAAGGCGGCCTCGTGCAGTGGTCCTTGATCCTTCCTTGAGCGCCGGTCCACACGCTGGCGGCCATCGGAAGCAGGACTTGTGCGACTGGGGAGCGAAGTGGGATTCGAGCGCGAACACCGCCCGGCGGAACCGGTGACCGAGGTGCTGCTGGCCGAGCAGTGGCCGCTGAACCGGGCCGAAACGAGACGGAAGCTGGAGCAGGACCCGGCGCTGCACGTGTCGGCGGAGGTCGAGTCGCTCGCCTCGCTCAGAGCCGTGGTGCGCGCGGTGTCGCCGTCGGCCGTCGTCCTCGCCGTCGACCTGCTCGGCCGAGCCGACGAAGCCACGCTGACCGACCTCGCCGTGCCGGTGCTGCTGATCGGCGACTCGGCGGACGGCGACCGCGTCGCCCGGCTGCTCTCGTCGCGCGTGCGGGGGTTCGTGTGCCGCTCGAGCGGCGCGCACGAAGTGGCGGCCGCCGTGCGCGAGGTGGCCGCCGGGCACGCCAGCCTGCCGCCCGCGGTCGCCGGGAAGCTGCTGGACACGCTCGTGCGCGACCGGCCGCGGCCGGCCGTGTTCGACCAGCTCACCCAGCGGGAACGGGACGTCCTGCAGTACATCTCGCAGGGGATGACGACGGCCGAGATCGCGGCCGCCATGGTCGTGCAGACCAGCACGATCAAGTCGCACATCTACCACCTGCTGCAGAAGCTGCGGGTCCGGGACCGCACGCAGGCGGTCGCGCTGGCCTACCGGTCGGGCATCGTGCACCTGCCCGTGCAACGGTTCGCCGACCAGGGGGACGCCCGGCTGACGTCGGCGTGAGAAAGCGTTTTCGATGGCCGGGCACCTCGGTGTCCGGCCATCTCATTCGTTTGGCGGAGAACGAGACAGGGGACATCTCAGACTGTCGGCTGAAGCGGCGCGTGACGGCTCTACCGTAGTTTTCATCGGAGTCGGCCGGAAAATCGTCACGAGGAGCATGATGCCCAGCCTGATCTCCGTCGAAGAATGCGAATCCCTCACCGTCAAGCAATTGCAGGGCCTTTACCGGGACCACGTGAGCCGGTCCCAGGTCTCGCTGCTGTCGACGTTCGGATTCGGGAAACGGCTCGTGGAAAGCGCGGACGGGGTGTGGATCACGACCCGGGACGGCGAGCGCATCCTCGACTTCACCGGCGCGGTCGGTGTCCTCAACCACGGCCACAACCACCCGCGCATCCTCGCGGCGAGAAAGCGGTTCCAGGACCTGCACCGGATGGAGGTGCACAAGGCGTTCTTTTCGCCGTATGTCGCCGCGCTCAGCCACAATGTCGCGCAGGTGCTGCCGGGTGATCTGAACATCTCCTACTTCCCCAATTCCGGGGCCGAGGCCAACGAAGGCGCGGTCAAACTCGCGTACAAGTACCACGAGGGCAAGCGGAACACGATCCTGCGCTCGGACATCAGCTTCCACGGCAAGCTGCTGGCCACCGGAAGCCTGACCGGCTCCCGGGAGAACAGTTTCGAGTTCCCCGGCATCCCGAACGTCTCCTACCCGTTCGGTGACGTCGAAGCCGTGCGCGAACTGGTGGCCACGCACCGCCGGGCCGACGGGACCTCCGACGTCTACGCGCTCCTCGTCGAGCCGTTCAGCGCGTCCACCATGCGGCACTGGAGCGAGGAAGCCCTGCGCGAACTGCGCGAGCTCTGCACCGCCGAAGACATCGTGCTGATCTTCGACGAGATCTACACCGGCTGGGGCAAGACCGGCAGCCTCTTCTATTTCATGCGCCACGAGGGCCTGGTGCCCGACATCCTCACCTACTCGAAGTCCTTCGGCGGCGGCAAGGCGTCGATCTCCGGCTACACCGTGCGCGAGCCGCTGTTCCGCCAGGCCTACGACCGGCTCGGCGACGTCATCCTGCACACCACCACCTACTACGGCTTCGGCGAAGAGACCGCGACCGCCATCGAGGCCGTCAACATCGTGGTGGAGGAGGACTTCCCGCGCCGGGCGCGGGAGATCGAAGCGGTGCTCGGCACCGGCCTGGAACGGCTGCAGAAGGAGTTCCCCGACACGATCACCCGGGTGACCGGCACCGGCTCGCTGTTCGGCGTCTTCCTCGACAACGGGCCCGCCATCCTCAGCATGGCCGCCCGGCTCGCGCCGTCCGGGTTCGCCAAGGACCCGAAGTTCCGCACGAAGCTCGTGACCAGCGCGGTGATCAGCGAGCTCTACCGCGAGCACGGGATCCTGACGTACTTCAGCCCCAACGGCGACACGCCGCTGGTGGTCGCGCCGTCGTTGGTGGTCGGCCGCGAGGAGATCGAGCTGTTCCTCGACGCGCTGGGCAAGACCCTCGCCAAGGGCCTGCCGCGGCTGCTCGGCAAGTTCGTCAAGGACCGCGTGAGGGCCCAGTGGTGACCCGGGTCCTGGTCACCGGCAGCAGCGGGATGCTGGGCGGCAACCTCGTCCGGCGGCTGCGGGCCGACGGCGCCGAGGTCGTCGGCCTGGACCTCAACCCGCCGCGGGAACCCCGGGCCGGGGTCACCGAGGTCCGCGGCGACATCCGCGATCCCGCGCTGCTCGACCGGACCGTCGCCGGCGTCGACGCCGTCGTGCACTGCGCGGCCGCGCTGCCCAGCTACCGCGACGACGAGATCCGCTCGGTCATCGTCGACGGCACCCGCAACGTGCTGCGGGCGAGCCGGGACCGCGCGGTGCCGCGGGTGGTGCACATCTCCTCGACCGCGGTCTACGGCCTGCCGGACGTCGTCCCGACCCCCGAGTCGTACCCGCGGCGCCCGGTCGATTCCTACAGCCGGGCCAAGGCGGCTGCCGAGGAGGTCTGCGAATCCTTCCGCGGCGACGGGCTGTGCGTGGCGATGCTGCGGCCCAAGACGTTCCTCGGGCCGGGCCGGATGGGCCTGTTCGCCATGCTCTTCGAGTGGGCCGCCGAAGGCCACAACTTCCCCGTCCTCGGCCGCGGCGACGTGCGGATCCAGATGTTCGGCGTCGACGACCTCGTCGACGCGGTCGTCACGACCCTCGGCGCGGATGCGGCGGTCGCCAACGACACCTACAACCTCGGCGCCGCCGACTTCGGCACGATCCGCGAGGACTTCCAGTGCGTGCTCGACGCGGCCGGCCACGGCAAGCGGGTCGTGTCGCTGCCGGCCCGGCCGGCGCTGGCCGTGCTCCGGACGCTGCAGCGGTACAAGATGTCGCCGGTCTACGGCCGGTTGCTGCACAAGCTGATGGCCGACTCCTACGTCAGCATCGACAAGGCCCGCGAGCACCTCGGGTTCGTCCCGCGGGTGTCCAACCGGCAGGCCATCCTGGACACCTACCGCTGGTGGTGCACCCAGCGCCGGCCGTCCCGCAAGCCGTCCGCCGACACCGGCCGCACCTCGCGCGACCCGTGGAACCAGGGCGCGCTGAGCCTGGTGAAGGCCCTGTTCTGACGTGCTCGCCACGCACGCCCACCCCGGACGGATCGACGGAGAACTCCCATGATCGAGCGGACCCCGCTGGTATCGGTGATCATCCCCAACTACAACTACGAACGCTCCCTGCGGCTCTGCCTGGCCGCGCTGGCCGAGCAGGCGTACCCGCGCCTGGAGGTGATCGTCGTCGACGACGGCAGCACCGACGACTCGGTCGCGGTGGCGCAGTCCTTCGGCGCCAAGGTGGTGCACACGCCGGTCAACATGGGCTGCGCCGGTGCCCGGAACGTCGGCGCGGAAGCCGCGACCGGGGAGGTGTTCTTCTTCCTCGACTCCGACGTCGGCCTCGCGCCGGACGCGGTCCTGAACGCGGTCACCCTGCTGCGGTCCGACGAGCGGATCGGCGCGGTGTGCGGCATCTACGACGCCGACCCGCTGATCGACGACGGCGCGGTCGAGCGCTACCGCAGCCTCCAGCTGCACTACGTCCAGGTCGCCTGCGAGGGCCCGATCTCCGGGATCTACCCGGCGATGATGGCCATGCGGGCCGAGGTGTTCGCCACGGTCGGGCCGTTCAACGCGAAGTTGCGGCACACCGAGGACGCCGACTACGGTGCCCGGCTGGGCCGGGACTACGAACTTCGGCTCACCTCCGCGGTGCGCGGCCGGCACGACCACGACGACAAGCTGAAGGTGCTGTTGAGCAAGGTGTTCACCCGGTCGCTGCTGCGGGTGCCGCTGTTCGCGGGCGGCCAGAAGCTCGGCAAGGGACCGGAGTCGCCCGCCCGCGCGGCCGGCAGCCTGGCCGCGCTGGGCGCGGTCCTGACCCTGCCGCTGCCGGTGCTCGCCGGACCACTGTGGACGGTCGTGCCGGCCGGCCTGCTGCTGGGGTCGATCGCCGCCGACGGGGCGATGTACCGGTTCGTCGCGCGCCGCCGCGGCCTCGGCTTCGGGCTCTTCTTCGTCGGCACCAACCTGGTCTCCAACGTCGCCATCGCGGCCGGGGTGCTGACCGGCGCGGCGCAGTGGGTGCTGTCCCCGCGGTTCCGGCGGATCTACGACGAGGCACCGGCATGACGGCCGAGACCCTGGAAGAGCCGGAACAGCCGCTCCCGCCGCGGCCGGCCCGGTGGTGCGCCGCGACCCGGGTGCTGGTCGGGCTCGCCGTGGCCTGGCTGCTGTTCACCGTGGCCTACGTGCTGTTCACCGGCGAGGGGTGGGTCTGGCTGCTGCCCGGCCTGCTGCCACCGCTCGCTTTCCTGGTCTGCCCGGCGCTGGTCGCGCTCGCCCTCGCGGTGCCGCGGCTGCTGCGGCGGCGGGTGCCGAAGACGGCGTTCCGGCTGGTGCTGGTGCTGGCCGTGGCCGCGCTGGTGGCCGGCGCGGGCCGCAGCGGGGTCAACGTGGCGGCGATCGGCGGCGGCGAAGACGCGGCGCCGGCCGGCGCCCCCACCGTCGTCGCCTGGAACACCGAGTACTGGGACCAGACCGACGACCCGGCCCGGTTCTACGCCTACCTGCACGCCCACCCCGCCGACGTCTACCTGCTGCAGGAATACGTCGACCAGGTCGGGACCGACGGCGCCCGGGACGCGGACGACCTGGCCCGGCTGCGCGCGGAGTTCCCCGGCTACCACATCGTGGCCCGGGGCGAGCTGCTGACGTTGTCGCGCTACCCGGTGCTCGCCCAGCCGCGGGTGGGCCCGGACCGCGGCCTGCCCGACGGGGCGTCCTACCCCGACGTGTTCGAGAGCGCGAAGGTGCTGCGGACCGACCTGCAGGTGGGTTCGTCGGTCCTGACCGTCTACAACGTGCACCTGCCGGTGCAGGTCGACGTCACCCGCAACCCGCTGAGCCACGGCTTCTACAGCTACGTCCACACGCGCGACGGCCTGCGCAAGGCCCAGCTGGCCGGGCTCGCCGAGGACGTCGCCGCGAACCCGAACCCGCTGCTCGTCGCGGGCGACTTCAACACCAGCCCGGCGATGGGCGACCTCGACGGCCTGCGGGACACCCTCGTGGACGCCGGCCGGGCGAGCTCGTCGCTCTACCCGGGCTCCTGGCCGGCGTCGGCGCCGCTGTGGCGGCTGGACTGGACGTTGACCACGCCGGGCGTACGCGTGCACGACTACCGGTTCGACGACCCGGCCGGGCTGTCGGACCACGACCTGCAGCGGACCCGGATCTCGCTGGCCGGTGGGCGGTGACCCGGCGCAAGGTCTTGGCTGTGGTGCGGGCCGGCCTCTACGTGGCGGTGCTCGGTTTCCTGGGGTACCAGCTGTTCACGCACCGCGGCGACGTCATCGGAGTCGTGACGTCGCTGGGCTGGGGCCGGTTCGCCGCCGCGCTCGCGATCGCGGCGGCGGGCGCGTGGCTGGGCATGGCGGGGTGGCGGGCGCTGCTCACGGCGTTCGGCTGCCGGCTGGCGACACCGGTCGCGGCGAAGGTGTACTTCGTCGCCGGGCTGGGCCGGTACCTGCCCGGGGGGTTGTGGCCCGCGGTCGCGCACGCCGATCTCGCGCGCAAGCTGCGTGAACCGCCCGGATTGCTGGCCAGCGCGTTCCTCGCGAGCGTGCTCGTGTCCACGGTCGCCGGCCTGGCGGTCGGCTTGGTGGCGGTGCCCGCGCTGGCCGCGGTCCAGCCGGTGTGGTGGGTGGTCGTGCCGGTGTTCGCGGGCGGCTTGCTGGTCATCGGCGCCCCGCAGCTGACCCGGCTGGCCGCCGCGATCGTCCGGCGCCGCACGGGAAAGACCGTGACGCTCCCGGGACCGCGCGCGGTCTTCGGCGCGCTGGGGCTGACGGCGGCCGGGTGGCTGCTCGCCGGGTTGCACCTGGTGGTGCTCACGCAGGGGCTGCCGGCGGGCGGGCTGCCCGGGGCGGCGGTGCTCGCCGGCGGGTTCGCGCTCGCGTCGGTCGCCGGCGTGCTGGTGGTCGTGCTGCCCGCCGGGCTCGGGGCGCGGGAGGCCGTACTCGGGCTGGCGCTGAACGCCGCGCTCGCCGGGCCGCCGACGTCCGCCGTCGTGGCGGTCGTCGCGATGAGCCGGCTCGTGGTGACCGCCGCGGACCTGCTCGCCGCCGGGGTCTCGGCGTTCGTGCGCCTTTCGCCCGCTTCCCCGGGTGTCGCACCGTCGGCGGCGGACTGACCCGGATGGCGGAATGCCGGCCCGGCATTCCGCCATCCGTATGCCCACCCCGTGACGCTCGGCACCGGCCGGTCGAATCCGCGTTGAATCGGGGCGCCCGCCACGAGATCCGCTCGGTGATTGGGTCGAATCCACCGGTTTTCCCTGTCTTCGGAGGATTCGCCAATTTCGATTAATCGTGTTTGGTGGGAGGTGGACGGTGTACAATACGGGTTCGGGGGTTGTTGACGGACGGGCGCTCCGGGGATGCGCTCCGAATGGGTCCGGCAATTCGGAAGGCAACTCTTCCGCATTCGATGTGAACAACATTTTCCTGCGAAGGAGAAAACATGGGGGACCGCACCACCATCACGATCCTGGGCAACTTGTCCATCCGGGGGCGACATCGCAGTGAAGCCGCGCCCAGCGCACCCAAAGAACGTGAAGTGATCGCCCTTCTGCTGTTCAACTACGGGCGCGTCGTCCCGGTGCACCAGCTGATCGACGAACTGTGGCCGGCCGAGCCGCCCCGGCGGGCGCGCACCGCGCTGCAGACCTACATCCTCAACCTGCGCCGCCGGCTCGCCGGCGAGCTGCACCTGCCGCCCGCCCACGTCCGCACCGAGGTGCTGGTGACGCGCAGCGAGGGATACCGGTTCCAGCTCGCGGACTGCTCCTTCGACCTCCACGAATACCTCGGCCTGGCCGCCGCGGGCGAGCGCGCCGCGGCCGGCGGTGACGACGAGCGGGCCGTCGAACTGCTGCGGCGGGCGGAAAAGCTGTGGACCGGCCCGGTGCTGCCGGAGATCGACCACGGGCTGCCGCTCAGATCGGAGATCACCCGGCTGGAGCAACGCCGGGTGGCCGCCCGGGAACTGCGGATCGAAAGCGAGCTGCGCCTGGGCCGGCACCGGGAGCTGGTCAGTGAACTGTCGATGCTCGTGCACCAGCACCCGTACCACGAACGCTTCCACGAGTACCTGATGTTCTCGCTGCACCGCGTGGACCGCCGGGTGGAAGCGCTGGAGGTCTTCGAGCGCCTGCGGCACGCGCTGCGCGGGGAACTGGGCCTGGAGCCGTCCGAGCGGGTCCAGAACCTCCGCCGGGGCATCCTCGGTTCGGACGAGGTGGCGCTCGCGCTCACCTGATCGGCACCCGGTCGTGAGTGGCGAAGCGGGTCAGAACCCGCTTTGCCACTCACGACCGGTTTCGGCGTCAGGCGGCTTCGTCCCGCCGGCCGTCGGTCGTCTTGGCGAGCAGGAGGAGAACCGCCGTGGCCACCGCGAGATCGATGGTGAGCCCGACGACGTCGATCTTCGGCAGCGCGCCGAACCTGCCCTTGCTCCGCAGTGCTGCCGGTACTGCGGATTCCCGGTCGTCGTTCATGGTCGGACCTCCCGTTTCGCCGTGGCCGGAAATGACGTTACGCGGCTGCGCCGCCCATTGTCCTCAGGCGAAAAACGGGGATTTCCGGCGGCTTTTCTCAGACCAAAGACTGAGTTTTGCGGAAAAGCACGATCAGATGAGTCCCCGGTCGCGGGCGTACACGGCCGCCTGGGTGCGGTCGCGCAGGCCGAGCCGGCCGAGGATGCGGGAGATGTGGTTCTTCACCGTGCCCTCGCTGAGGAACAGCCGGGCCGCGATCTCGCGGTTCGTCGCCCCGGTCGCGACCATGCGCAGCACCTCCGTCTCGCGGCCGGTCAGGACCTCCGGCGGCGCCGGGTGCCCGGACAGCGCCGCGGCGACGTGGCGGGCGGCCGCGCGATCGAGCTGGGTGACGCCGGCGTGGGCCAGCCGGACCGATTCGGCAAGCTCCGCGGCCGGGAGGTCCTTCAGCAGGTAGCCGGCCGCGCCGGCCCGCAGCGCCTGTACGACGTATGCCTCGTCGTCGAACGTCGTCAGCATCACCACCCGGCAGTCCGGGGCGCGGCGGCGCAGCACGGCGACCGCGTCGACGCCGTCCATCTCCGGCATGCGCACGTCCATCAGCACCACGTCCGGGCCGAGCGCCAGGGTCCGCTCGATCGCCTCCCGGCCGGTCGCCGCCGTGCCGACCACCGAGATCCCCGGCTGGATGTCCAACAGGGAGGCGATGCCCTCGCGGACCAGCCGCTGGTCGTCGACCACGAGCACCCGCACGCTCACGGCACGACCACCGTGACCCGGGTGCCGCGGCCCGGCTCGCTGTCCACCGTCACGGTGCCACCCACGAGCGCGGCGCGTTCCCGCAGGCCGAGCAGCCCGAACCCGGACCGGGGCGCGGCGGGGTCGAAGCCGCGGCCGTCGTCGGTGACGACCAGGCTGGTGGCGGCGCCGAAGGTCACCGAGACCCGGATCCGGCCGGTACGCCCGTGCCGCCGGGCGTTGGTGACCGCCTCCTGCGCGGCCCGGAAGAGCGTGGTCACGGTCGCCGGGTCGAGGCCGGGTTCCTCGCCGTGCACGTCGAGTGCCACGCCCAGCTCGGTGAGCGCGCTGACCAGGGACCGCCCGCCGGACCGCAGCGTGCCGACCGAGGTCCGGACGTCCTCGAGCGCGTGCCCCACCGAGCGGCGCGCGTCGGCCAGCGCCCGCTCGGCGACGTCCGGGTCCCGGCCGGCGAACGCGGCCGCCTTCTCCAGCTGGATGGAGACGGCGGTCAGGTGGTGGCCGAGGCTGTCGTGGATGTCGCGGGCCAGCCGGTTGCGTTCGGCCGCGGCGGAAAGCTCGGCGACCCGCGCCGCGGCCCGCCGCTCCCGGACCGCGACGTCGGCCATCGCCAGGGCCAGCACCAGGCCCACGGAGAACATGAGCACGTCGGACACGGCGTCGATGTCGGTGTACCAGCCGGGCACCCACAGCGCGAACCCGGCGGCGAGCACCCCGAGGCAGAGCCCGCCGAGCACGAGCCCGGCGGTGCGCCCGAACGTCAGGTACGCGGCGAACGGCACCAGCACGAACAGCACCCGCGACAGCCCCGACTCGTCGAGCGCGGCGACCGCGACGAACAGCACCAGCCGCGCGACGAGGAAGGCGGCGGGCCCGCGGGCCACCCGTCGCTCGACGGCGTCCAGCGCAAACAGGGCCCCGATCCCGGCGACGAAGCCGGCGAGCCGGAGCCCGTTCGCGGCGCTGAGGCCGGCGAGGACGTAGTACAGCCCGGCCAGCAGCACGATCCCGTACACGGCACCGGAAACCCACGGCACGATCCGCGTCATCACCCGAGCCTACGGCCGTTCGCCGCCTCCGGGGCCCGATCCGGCCGAACGGCACGTGCCGGGTGGCCACCCGGTCACCGGTCGTCCGGCACTTCCGCCGGGCCGGGCGCGGTTCCTACCGTTCACGCAAAACGCCTACGTCCCAAGGAGAATCCCCATGCTGACCAGACTGGGTGCCTGGTGCGGCGTGCTCGCCGGCCTCGCCATCGCCGTCCCCGGCGCGATCGAGGCGTTCGCCGGCGAGAGCGCGCCGACGAGCATCGTGCTCGGCCTGTCCCCGGCGTTCGCCGTCCCCCTGCTCACCGCGCTCCACCTGCGGCAGGCCGCCGCGGCCGGCCCGTTCGGCGCGGTGGCCTACACGGTGAACGCCGTCGGCCTCGGCCTGTTCGGCGGCGCGGCGTTCACGCTGAACCTGACGCTGTTCTTCCTCGGCGAGCAACCGCTCCACGGCCCGACGATGGTCGCTCTGCTGGGCAGTGCGCTGGTCTTCGCCACGGGCACGGTCCTGTTCGGGGTGGCCATGCTGCGCGCCGGGACCCACCCGCGCGTCCCGGCGGTGGGGTACGTCGTCGCCCTGCCCGTGCTGGCGATCGCGGCGCGGCTGCCGGACACCCCGCTCACCAGCGTCGTCCACGTCGTGGCCGGCGGGTCGCTGGTGTGGCTGTCGGTGAGCTGCCTCGAGTCTCTCCGGGAGCCGGGTGTCCCGACGGCCGTGGTGCGGGAGCGCTAGGAGGTCGTCGGCGGTCCGTGCGCCAGGTGGTCAGCACGTGATCTGCTTGCCGTCCGCGATCTGGAGGCGGAGGGCGCCGAGGCCCCGGGAAATGTGGCTGCGGACGGTTCCGGTCGCGCACCCGAGCACCTCGGCGATCTCTTGGTCGTCGAGGTCTTCGTAGAAGCGCAGGACGATCGCGGCCCGCTGCGACCGGGAGAGGGCGGCCAGCAGCCGGGCGAGCCGGTCGGCGTCGGCGATGCGGTCCGCGTGGTCGGGCGTGGCCGCGTCCTCGTACCCCGTGACGTCCGCGGTGGTCCGGACCGAGCGCTGGTACCAGCGGCGCCGCCACGAGAGGTAGCCGTTGACGACCATTTTCCGCAGGTACAGCTTCGGCCGGTCGGTCGCCGCCACCCGGCGCCACTGCTGGTGCGCGCGCACCAGCGCGTCCTGCACCACGTCCTGCGCCAGCTCGCGGTCGCCGGTCAGGACGGCCGCGAACCGCACCAGGTCGGGCAGCTCCTCGCGCGCGAACTCTTCGAAGTGCACACCCACTCAGACGCCGGGACCCCGGCGGGCTGTTGCGCCGCCGCGGGAAATTCCCGGCGACCGGGCGCCCGCCTCCGGGATCCGCGAGCCACCGCAACAGTTCGCCGGAGCAGCGGCGTCTTGAGGGTGTGCAGTTCGAAGGGTTTTCCCGTGGCGACGTCCCGGGGCAGAGGAGAGAGCGATGACCGACCTCGACGCGTTGCGCCGCACCTTGCGCGCACAGGAATCCCTGGCGCCCGATCCGGAGGCCGTCTTCGCGGGGGCCACCAGGCGGCTCCGGCGTCGCCGCATCGCCGGCGTCGCCGCGGTGACGCTCGCCGTGGCCGCGCTCGGCGTGGGCGCCGTCGCGGTGCTGGGCCAGGGGGCCACGACGGTACCGCCGGCGTCGCGCCTGAATGCCCCGCCCGCCGAACCGGTCCTGCCGACCGCGCCGGCCGTGAGCCTCGAGGACAGCTCCTGGGGCCTGTTGTTCTGGGCCATCCAGCCGCACTTCGGGACCGTGCACTACGGGCAGGCGCACCGGTACGCATTCCAGATCGAGGTCCGCGAGGGCACCGCGCCGAGCAGCGCGCTGAAGGCGAAGCCGTCGGACGCCGGCCAGATTTCGCACCCGCAGGGCGTGATGTGGCAGGACGGACCCGGTCGCTGGATCCGGGTGACGACCACGAAGCCGGTGACGGCTGCGGACATGCTGGCCCTGCTGGGCAAGATCCGCACCACGCCGCCGGTGATCGACTCCCCGTTGAAGTCGCTGCAGATCCCCGCGGGGCAGAAGGTCGCGACGTTCACCAGCGAGGCCGAGACCAACACCCTGGTGCTCTGCCCCGACCTCGAAAAGAAGCTGGCCCCGCTCGACCCCGGCTGCTTCTCCCTGACCGTGTCGCTGACCAGCAGAGCCGCGCAAAGCCCGCCCTTCCCCGATGACCCGCTTCCGGAGCGGCAGTTCCGGGCGCTCGGGGCGTACACGATCGAAGTCGACAGTGCGCACGCCCAGAAGCAGGCCGCATCGGCCCTGGTGAACTCCGTGCTGCTCAAGCGGTAGCACGAGCGCGCCCGCCGGTCGGCTGGAGAGCGCCGGCCGACCGGCGGGCAGTTCGGGCCGGGACACCGGTGTCGGCGGGTGGGCATCCTCGCCGAGCATGGACGGCGAGGGAAGGAGTTCCGATGGATCACCAAGACCGCGAGCTGTTCCAGGGCCTGAACGACGCGTTCGGCGGCCACGAAGCCGCGGCGGGCGAGGGCCACCACGGCGGCGCGGAGGACGCCGGCGCCACCATCAAGGTCACCTTCGACCGCGCCGACCCGATGTACTGGACCGGCACGGTCCGACCCGGCGAACCCGGGTCCGGGCTGCGCCGTCCGGTCGGTGACCCGGCGGCCGGTCTGCGCTACCGTCGGGGGACCGCGGACACCGGGGGGGGAATCATGCGCCGATGGGTTGTTTCCGTCGCTTGCGCCGTGCTGCTGGTCGCCGGCACCGGTATCGCCGCCGCGGCGGCCGACCCGCGGCAGGCCGCGCTGGATGCGGCCGTGCGCGCCGGGAACGTGGGGATGATCGCGGTCGCCGCGGATCCGGCCGGGCGGTGGCGCGGGCGGGCCGGGGTCGCCGACGTCGTCACCGGCGCGAAGCCGGACACCGGCGGGCGGTTCCGCATCGGGAGCGTGTCCAAGACGTTCACGGCGACGCTCGTGCTGAAGCTCGCCGCGAAGGGCCGGCTGGGGCTGGACGAGCCGATCGGGAAGTACCTGCCCGGCCTGCTGCCCTACCCGGAGCCGATCACCGTGCGGCAGCTGCTGCAGCACACCGGTGGCGTGCCGCGGGACCTGGCGCCGCCGTACACCTGGACGACCCTCGAAGAGGTGGACACCGAACGGTTCGTGCACTTCGGCGAGGTCGAGGCGATCCACGACAGCACGGTGCAGCCGCTGGTGTTCCCGCCGGGCACCGGCTGGTCGTACTCGAACACCGGCTACAACGTGCTGGCCCTGCTGGTGGAGAAGCTCACCGGCCGCCGGTTCGAGCAGGTGCTCGCCGACTGGATCACCGGGCCGTTGCACCTCACGGACACGTTCCTGCCCCGGGACTTCCCGCTGGTGCCCCGCCCGGCGATCCGCGGCTACGAGCAGCTCTACCCGGCGCCGCGCGGGCTGACGGACGTCACGGTCTACAACCTCAGCCGCTACTTCGGGGCCGGCAACATCATTTCGAGCGCGGCGGACCTGAACCGCTTCTTCGACGCGTTGCTCGGCGGCTCGCTGCTGCCGGCCGAGCTGCTGGCGCAGATGAAGACCACGGTTCCCTGGCCGGGCGAAGGCGGCCTGGTCGACTACGGGCTCGGGCTGATGCGGATTTCGCTGGCCGCGATCTGCGGTCCCGGCGCACCCGCGGTGTGGGGCCACGGCGGCGACGTGCCCGGGTACAACACGTGGAGCATGAGCGACGAGGCGGGCACCCGGGGCATCACGGTGGCCTCCAGCCCGGACCTGACGGCTTCCCCCGACGCGGCGGCCGGCCGGATCCTGGCGATGGTAACGGAATTCTGCACGCCCGCCGGGCCCGACGCCCGGGCACGCGCCGCTCGGCTCCAGGCCGCGATGCGCTGACGAGTCCGATCTCAAGCACGGTCTTCGTGCCGGTGACGGTCGGGGCGGTCAAAGATTCACCGTGACCGGGTGGTTTCCGGGATGATCTTCGCGCCAACTTGGGTCCTGCTCAAACCGGTGTCGTTGCGCACCCGACTGGACACACCCGATCCGCCGGCAACGGATCCGGAACGGACGGAGACCTCTTCCGGCCGTGACCGGCGTCCCTGCGCCATTCGGCTGAACATCGCGGGGTGCCGCTACCGAGTCGTGGGTCCAGGCGACATCCTCCGCGAGGACGCCCGGCGCGCGGGTGGACCCGACCGGCCCGGAGCGAGACGGTGGATCTTCCCGAACACGGCGAACCGGCGGACGCCGAGCTGTTCCCGCTGGGTACCGGCCGGGACGCTCTCCGGGCGAAGCTGGTCGAGCGCCACCTGGAGCGGGTGGTCGACCGGGGGTTGGACCGCCCCGAGATCAGCGCGTCGAT
The DNA here is from genome assembly GCF_053586895.1 of Amycolatopsis sp. NPDC003731. NCBI lineage: Bacteria > Bacillati > Actinomycetota > Actinomycetes > Pseudonocardiales > Pseudonocardiaceae > Amycolatopsis > Amycolatopsis sp. NPDC003731. Next base: position 46,494 of record NZ_JBSFNC010000030.1, read on the forward strand.
CCGGCGGGGCGGAATCGATCGCGCGGCGGTCCGGGAAAGGGTGCTGAAGAAGCCGGAGGAACTGCTCGGTCCGGCCGAGCCGGTGCTGGCCCGGCTGGTGGCGGCGCACTCCGGCGGGGCGGGTGAGCCGGGCATCGGACCGGCCGCCGAATCCGCCCGTGGACTCGTGGTGGCTCTTCTGCGGGAAGTGTCCCGGCATCCGGTGGCCGGTGCCGTCGCGGTTTTCGTGGTGCTCTCGGTGATCTGGGATCGGGTTTCGAAAACCTGGTCGGAAGACGGCAAAGGGGCGACCGCGACGCTCGCCATGGCGCTTTCGGTGGGCGTGTACTTCGGGGTGAAGGCGCTGGGGCAGGGGATCGAGGCCGCGGCGGACCGGAACCACCGGCTCGACACCGCGCGGCTGACGGCCGTGTGGGAGCAAGTGCTGCTCGACGACGGCGTCCTGCCTGTGGTGCGCGCGCTGGTCAACGATCTGCTGCCGCCGCCGTTGCGCGTCGTGCTCGATGTCACCCATGCGCCGGACCTGGCCAGGCCCGCCGACGCGACGAAGACCGTGCCGACCAGCTCGGTCCGCCGGTTCCAGGCGGTGGCCCGGCGGATGAGCGGCGGCGCCATCGGGATCGCGGGGCCGCGAGGCGTCGGCAAGAGCACGTTGATCACGCACGAGGTGGCCAACGACCCGGCTCCGGTCAAGCTCGTGGTCAGTGCGCCGGTGCAGTACCAGCCGCGGGATTTCGTCCTGCACCTGTACGCCGGCCTGTGCGGTGCCGTCATCGATCTGGTGCGTCCCGCGGCGACGGTGGCCGCGCTGCGGGCGGCGCGACGGCGGGTCGTCGTCTCGGCCGGCGTGCTCGCCGCGGTCGCGGTGGTGGGTGCCGGGCTCGCGTGGTGGGTACGGCCCGGCGCCGTCACGTCGCCGGGCACGCTGGTCGAGGCCTTCGGCACCGATCAGGTTTCGGTGATCGTCGTGGCGTCCGCGGTGTTCATCGCGATCGCCGCGCTCGTCGTGATCGCCGTGCGCGTCGCGGCGCTGAGGTGGACGCGGAAACGACTGCTGGGCACCGTGAGCCACGCGCACCTGCTGACGGCGGTCGGGCTGCCCGCCCGAGAGCGTCTGGCCCGGATCCGGTTCCTCCAGACCACGACCACCGGGTGGTCCGGCAAGCTCTCGCTGCCGGCGAACGTGGAGGCGGGCTGGACGCGCACGGTCCAGTCGGCCGACCGCGCCCTGACCTACCCGGAGATCGTCGCCGAACTGCGGGAGTTCCTCGCGTCCGTGGTGTCGGCCTTTCGAGCGAGCGGAGCCGACGGGGCCGTCCTCATCGCGGTCGACGAACTCGACAAGATCGAGTCGGCGGAGCTGGCGCAGCAGTTCCTCAACGAGATCAAGGGCGTGTTCGGCGTCGACGGAACCCGTTTCCTCGTCTCGGTTTCCGATGACGCGCTGGCCGCCTACGAACGCCGGGGTACCGCCGTCCGCGACGCGTTCGACAGCGCCTTCGACGAAATCGTCCGCGTCGAGCACCTCAAGCTCGCCGACACCAAGGCGCTGCTGCGCAGCCGGGTGATCGGGGTGTCGGAACCCTTCCTGGGCCTGGTCCACTGCCTGTCCGGCGGCCTGGCCCGTGACGTCATCCGCGTCGCCCGTTCGATGATCGCCCTCGGCGACGAGAACGACCCGCCCGGTCTCGACGCGGTGTGCGCGGCCCTGGTCGCGGAAGACCTCCGCCGGATGACGCACGGGTTCCAGATCGCGGCCGGCCGGGTCCCCGACACCGCCGACACGACCCACTACCTGCGGGTGATCCGTTCGCTGAAGGTCGACCCGAGGGGACTGCTGCTGGCCGCCCGGGACCTCGAAGCCATCGCCGGCGGCACGACGAGCGCGGAGTTGTCCGCTCTCGCCAGGCAGAGCGCCGCCTTCGCCTACCACGACGCCACCCTGCTCGAACTGTCCATCGCCGACCTGGAGATCCCGGGGGAGCCCGAACGCCTGGAATTGCTGGCCGACGCCCGCCAGGCCCTGAGCGCACACCCGCAGCTCGCCATCGTCGTGATCGACGACTTCCGCACGGCACGGGGGCTTCCGCTGCTGGACGGATGAGTGCGGCAGGGACAGCCGGCGAGCCGGCCTACGGTTTCGCGCGGCCCTGCCGGACGTCGCGCTCGACGCTCACGGAGGAGGGGGCGAACCGCCGCGCGGCGGCGAGGACGTCCGACCACTGCCGGCACTGGCCGAGGCCGGTCAGCCCCTTCCGGGTGGGGGTCCCGGGCAGGACGACGTTCCCGCGGAGCCCGAGCACGACGGTCGGGGACCCGGGCGCCTCCCGGGCGAGCGTCACGCGTTCGATCTGCGGCCACGCCACCTCGTGCCGCGTGCCGTCGCCGGCCACGGCCAGTCCGGCCGGGCCGATCTCCAGCCGGGTCCACGGGGAGGCCGGGCGTCGCGCTCCGTCGTACAGGATCCGGAGCACTTGGAAGGCGGACGCGAGGGCGCCGATGGAGAGCGCGCCGCCGAAGAAGGTGGCGACCACGATCTCGAAGATCCCCGGGTCGCCGTTGCGGGAGGGATCGGTGAAGGCAATCCAGGCGAGAACGGCCGTGACGACGAAGGTGCCGCCGGGGACGAGCGCTTTGGGCCAGGCGGCCGGGCCGGGCGGATCGAAGGAGAAGGTCCGCGGGACCCCGCCGGGCGACGGCGGGGCGGCCACGGGTCGCTCCTGACGTGGGGCAGCCGGGACCGGCTCGAGCCAAGGCGCGGCGGGCGCGGGTCGGTGGAACGTGGTTTCGGCCTCGGCCTGCGCGGCCGGCTCAGGCGCTGGCTGGCGAGGCGCTGGTTCAGCTTGGCGCGCGGGGCTTGCCGGCGCCACGGCCTCGGCTCGCGCGGCTGGTGTCGGTTCGGGTTGGCGGGCGGTGGTTTCGGGCTCGGCTCGCGCGGCTGGTGTCGGTTCGGGTTGGCGGGCGGTGGTTTCGGGCTCGGTTTGTGCGGCTGGTGTTGGTTCGGGTTGGTGGGCGGTGGTTTCGGGCTTGGCTTGTGCGGCTGGTGTCGGTTCGGGTTGGCGGGCGGTGGTTTCGGGCTCGGTCTGCGCGGCCGGTGTCGGTTCCGGCTCGGGCGGGCGAGGTGCGGGTTCGGCTCGGCGCGCGGGGCTTGGCGGCGCCGCGGCCTTCACTCCCGCGGCCGGCTCCGGCCGGCGAGGCGCAGGCGCACCTCCGGGAGCCGGCGGTACCGCAGGCTCCACCCCAGGCCGTGAAGCCGGAACCGATCCACCCCGCCGCACGGGGCCGCGGACCAAAGCGATGTCGGACGCGTAGTCGGTCACCCGGCGCCGGGGACGGGGCAGGCCGAGGCCGGCCAGCTCCTCGTCCGTGTGGCGGTAGATGCCGTCCATGGTCAGCGGCACCGGGGCGGCCAGCGCGTTCAGCAGCGCGCCGGTGAAGGCCGTGTACCTGGCTCCGCGAGGGGCGTGCGACGGTTGGTTCGACGCCGATGAGGCCAGGGTGTAGCCGCCGGTGATGGTGAGCTGGCCGGCCACCAGACCGCCCGGTGCGGCCATCGCCTCGGCCGCCTGACCGGAAAAACAGCAGTCCACCACCAGGATCCGGGCCTTGGCCCGCGACCGCCCGATTTCGCGCTGGAGCAGGGTGATCGGGATGGCCGTCCAGCCGGGTTGGTTCGCGTCGGTGCTGCGCAGCGCCAGGTGCAGCAGCCCGTCGTCGTCGAGCACGCCGTGGCCGGAGTAGTACACCAGCAGCAGGTCGGCCGCCTGCGTGTTGCCCTCGGTGAGGGCCGCTCCCACGGCGGCCTTGGTCGCGTCGTCCCCGAGCACGCGGCAGCCGCTCGCGGCCACCGAACCGAGCGCCGGGTCGGTGAGCGCCGCGCGCAGGCCGTCGAGGTTGGCGGGCACGGCGGGAATCGGCGGCAGCTCGGCCGACTCGTACCGGCTGACGCCGATCAGCACCGCCCGCGACGCGGCCGCGTCTGGGAACCAGGGCTCGTCCACGCGGTCCCTCAGCGAAGATCGGTCCGGTCCGCGGAGAAGGCTTCCTTGGCTTCGCGGATGACGGCCTCGGGGTCACGGGCCCGGCGGGCGTCCACCGTGATCTCCCGGGTCTCGGTGCCGGTGGTGGTGGTCATGGTGACCGTCACGTCGGAGCGCGACTGGGTCAGCCACGTGCTCACCGACCGGGAGATCGCGTGGACCAGCACCGCCGCGGCCCCGCCGGACCCCAGCGCCACGGTGAGCACGTCCGCCACCCCGCCCATCTCCCCGGGCGCGACCGGCCGGTTCCGCAGCGCCACCCGGCCGCGCAGGTCGTCCTCGCGGCCCAGCCAGCGGTGCAGGGCGCGCAGCCGCGTCTCGGAGTCCTCGCCGGTGATGCGCAACCTCAGTTCGGTGTCGTCGGGCATACCGGTAATCGTGCCAGGCCCGGCACCCGCGCGGGAGCGGTTTGCCTCAGGCCGGTGCGCAGGTCAACGCCGGCGGGGGTGCCGCACCGGTCGCCTGGAACCCGAAGGTGGTGCTGCCGCCCGCCCCGATCCGGCCGTTCCAGCCCGCGTCGGCGGCGACCACCTTCGCGGCGGTCTGCCTCAGGGTGGTGTTCCACGAGTTGGTGACCTGCTGGTCGCCGGACCAGGTCCAGCCGACCCGCCAGCCGGTGATCGGCGTGCGGCGGTGGTTGGTGACCGTCACCGTCGCGACGTGCCCGGTGCTCCAGCCACCGTTGACCTGCAGGCTCGCCGAGCACCCGGCCGCCGGCAGGACCAGCAGCGTGATGGAGTTCGCCGGGTAGGTCGCGTCGACGTGGCCGTCGCTCACCGGGAGGTCGCCGCCGCGCACTATGGCGTTGAGGTTCGCCGGGCTGTAGGTGAACCGTTGTGCCGCACCGGCGTTGTCGAACCCGGCCACCGACAGCGGCGAAGTCAGGTCGCCACCGGTCTTGTTGACGACCATGACGGTCAGCGCCTGGTCGGAGGACCGCTGTGCCGCGTACACCGCCAGCTGACCCTGATCGGCGGCCGTCGCCGAGACGCTGACGTCGCCGAACCGGCTGCCCGCGCCGTCGTAGTTGCGGTACATGCGGAACGCGTACGCGCCCGGGTCGGTCGGCTTGGGTTCGCCCCACATCGTGGCGAGGTCGAGGCCCTCCCGGCCGAAGACGCCGAGGATGTCGGCCTCGGCCAGGGCGCCGTTGATGTCGTCCAGTGCGCCCCAGTTGTACTCGGTGATGGCGGTCTTGGTGCCGGGGTTGTACTGCGCGATCCACTGTTTCATCGTGCGGATGAACTGCAGCGGGGGAGCGTTGACGCCGCTCGGGCCGATCCAGGACTCCTCGACGTAGGTCGGGTCCCACAGCGACCGGATGGACCGCAGCCGCAGCGCGTTGGCCTCGGGCGTCTTGTCGCCGCTGATCTGCGGGTAGAAGTGCTGGTCGAAGTAGTCGAGATAACGCTTGCCGCCGTGGGCGTCGCTGTAGTCCTTCATGTTCTTCAGGTACCACTGGGACAGGTTGAGCCCGCCGTGCGCGGCCGAGTCGGCGCCCGGCCCGCAACCGTCCACTCCGGACGCGACCCATTCGCAGTAGCCCCAGCCGGACGGGCCGAGGACGGCCGCGCTCGGATCGGCGGCCTTGATCGCCGCGGCGGCCGCGGTGCCCTTGCCGCCGAGCTCGTCGTTCGACACCGGCTCGGGGTGCACGTCGCGGTGCGTGCTGGACCAGAGCACGGGTTCGTTGTCGAGTTCGTAGATCGGGACGCCACCCTGGGCCGCCGTGCCGAACTGCGACACCAGGTGCGACACCATTTCGCCGTCGAAGGCCGCGTCCACGGGGATCGAGGTGTCGGCAGGCACCCCGGTCAGGTTCTGCTGGTCGAGCTTTCCGTTGCCGCAGTTGGGGTCCCACTGGTCGAAGCTGTCCTGCTGCGGGAACCGGGTCGCCGGGAACCCGCAGGCGAACGGGTGGGCCGACGGCGAGTCCTTGGCCACCCAGCCGCTCAGGGGCACGGCGACGACCGGCTTGATGCCGCGGCCGAGATTGGCGCCGACCATGCCCTCGACGGAGTGCTCCTGGTCGGCGACGATGTTCTCGAAGTACCAGTCGCTGCCGGTGTTGTAGGTGCGGTTCTTGAAGTTGTAGCGGGTGGTGGCGTTGCCGCCCCAGCGCGCGACCGTCTGGCCGATCTCGGCGTTGAACGCCGGATCGCCGCCGTTGAGGCCGTAGATGTCGGGGCTGATCGGATGCCGGGCGGCGGACACGTCGACCGACAGGCCGAGCTCGGCGGCGGAGGCCGGTGGTGCGGCGATGGCCGGTACGGCCAGCAAAGCGGCCAGGACACCGCCGCTCGCCCTTCCGGGCCCGAGGTGACGTCGTCGTCGAACGCCCATGGGGAAACTCCTGCCGCCGGGTGTGGGAGCGCTCCCATACGGTACCGGCCGCGCCGCCGTCGTCAATGCGACGATCGGTGGTCATTCCCGTTGTCAGGACTCGAAAAGGTCGAATCGCCGGCCTGGGTGACCAACGCGGTCAGCAAGCGCGGCAGCACCTCGGTGAGGTACCGGTTGTCGGCCGTGCTCGGCAGCTCGTCGAGGATGGCCCGTTCGAGCATCGTCTCGTACAGCCGGACCATGGTGACGACGGCGTTGTGGGGCTCGACGGTCAGCCGCAGGCCCAGCCGGCCGAGCAGGTCGAGCAGGATCTCGGCGAGCGCGTCGTGGAACCGGCGCTCGGCGGCCGCGGTCGGAGCCCGCAGGTCGGGCCGGCGCAGGGCCTGGGCGCGGAATTCGACGTTGAGCAGGTACCACGTCTCGTCCGCGGTCAGCGACTCCGTGAACAGCACGCTCGCGTCCTGCAGCACGCGCGTGACCACGTCGGGCGCCGCCGGATCGGCGGTCGCGGCGGCCTCGGCGACCGCGGCGCGCAGCCGCTCGGTGCGCTCCTGCATCTGCACCTCGTAGACCGCCAGGAACAGCTCCTCCTTGCTGGCGAAGTTGGAGTAGAAGGCACCGCGGGTGAAGCCCGCGCGGTCGCAGATCAGCTCGACCGGAGCGTCCCGGATCCCCAGTTCGGTGAAGACGTCGTAGGCCGCCTCGATGACCCGCCGCCGGGTCTCCGCGCGCCGGCGCGTCATGCCCTTGGGGCTCCCGAGGCTCGTCCCGCTGGTCGTCATGCGGTCACCTTACTTTCCCCGGTGCACTCGGAGGAGTGACGCGATGCACTGCGCATCGGATACATCGTGCATTACGATACACGACGTATCCACCGTGGTCAGGAGTCCTCGTGTCGTCGTTCCTCTACCGGCTCGGCCGGGCCGCCGCCCGGGCGCGCGTGCTCGTCCTCGCGTTGTGGGTCGTGGTGCTGGCCGCGGCCGGCGGCGCCGCGCTGGCGTTCAACCACGGCACCGACGACACGTTCGCCATCCCCGGTTCGGAGTCGCAGGACGCGCTCGACCACCTCGGCCGGGTCTTCCCCGAGGTCAGCGGTACGTCCGCGCAGCTGGTGCTCGTCGCCGGGGACGGGGCGAAGGCCGACACCCCGCCGATCCGGGCCGCGGTGGCCGAAGCCGTCGCCCGGATCGGGCGGGTCGGCCAGGTCGCCACGGTCGTGAACCCGTTCGACGCGAGCGTGCACGGCGCGGTGTCGGGGGACGGCCGGGCCGCGCTCCTCGCCGTGCCGCTGAAGGTGCAGCTCACCGCCGTCGAGCCGGCCACCCGGACACAGCTCGCCGCGATCGCCGCCGACCTCGCGAAGCAGACCGGCACGCAGGTGCACACCGGCGGTGACGCCTTCTCCGACCGGGTGCCGAAGCTCAGTCCCACCGAGGGCATCGGCCTGGTCATCGCGCTGCTCGTGCTGGTGCTGATGTTCCGGTCCCTGATCGCCGCGGTGATGCCGCTGGTGACCGCCGTCCTCGGGGTCGGCTTCGCCGCGGGGCTGATCTACCTGGCCACCCTGGTCACGCCGATCTCGTCGACCGCGCCGATGCTGGCGGTGATGATCGGCCTCGCGGTCGGCATCGACTACGCCCTGTTCCTGCTGTCCCGTCATCGCGACCAGCTCGGCGAAGGGCTCGACGTCGAGGAGTCGATCGCCCGCGCCACCGCCACCGCGGGCTCGGCGGTCATCTTCGCCGGCCTCACCGTCGTCATCGCCCTGCTCGGCCTGGCCGTGGCCGGGATCCCGTTCCTGACCACCATGGGCATCGCCGCCGCGGTCGCGGTCGCCCTCGCCGTCGGCATCGCCGTCACCCTGGTTCCCGCGCTGATGTCCTTCGCGGGCAAGCGGTTGCGGCCGCGCGTCCCGAAACCGAAGCGGCGCCGCCGGAAGCCGCAGGTCGCCCGCTGGTGGGTGCGCACCGCGACGAAGGCGCCCCTGGTCACCGTGCTGGTCGTCGTCGCCGGGCTGGCGATCTGCGCGCTCCCCGCGGCGTCGCTGCGGCTGGCGTTGCCGGACAACGGCACCGAAGAGCACGGCAGTCCCGCGCGTGACACCTACGAGGTCGTCAGCGAACACTTCGGCCCCGGTTACAACGGCCCGCTGATCGTCACCGCGGACATCATCACCAGCACCGACCCGGTCGGCCTGGTGAACCGGATCGCCGACGAGATCCGGCGGCTGCCCGGCGTGGCCTCGGTCCCGCTGGCCACCCCGAACCCCAAGGGCGACACCGGCATCATCCAGGTCGTCCCGGCGACCGCGCCGGACTCCGTGCAGACGGACGACCTGGTGTCCCGGCTGCGGGGGCAGGAGCAGCACTTCCGCGACGCCTACGGCACGCAGACCGCGGTCACCGGCATCACCGCGGTCGGCATCGACGTCTCCGCCCAGCTCGGCAGCGCCCTGGTGCCGTTCGGGATCCTGGTGGTCGGGCTCTCATTGATCCTGCTGGCCATGGTGTTCCGCTCGATCTGGGTGCCGATCAAGGCCACCGCCGGCTACCTGCTTTCGGTCGCCGCGGCCTTCGGGGCGACGTCGTTCGTCTTCGTGGAAGGCCACTTCGCGGACGCCCTCGGCGTGACCCACACCGGCAGCGTGATCAGCTTCCTGCCGATCATCCTGATGGGTGTCCTCTTCGGACTCGCGATGGACTACGAGGTGTTCCTCGTCTCGCGGATCCGCGAGGACTACGTCCACTCGGGCGACCCGCACCACGCGATCGAGTCCGGGTTCGTGTCCGCCTCGCGCGTGGTGGTCGCGGCGGCGGTGATCATGTTCGCGGTGTTCGCCGCGTTCGTGCCCGAAGGCAGCGCCACCATCAAACCCATCGCGTTCAGCCTCGCCGTCGGCGTCTTCGTCGACGCCTTCATCGTGCGGATGACCTTGGTGCCCGCGGTGCTGGCGCTGCTGGGCCGCCGCGCCTGGGGACTGCCGCCGAAGCTCGACCGCGTCCTGCCGGTCTTCGACGCCGAAGGGGACGCGCTGGTGCACGAACTGCGGCTCGCCGACTGGCCCGCTCCCGGCAGCACCGAGCCGATCAGCGCCCGCGCGTTGCGGCTGAAGGACGACCGCGGCCGTCCGGTCTACGACGGCGTCGACCTCCACTTGCGGCCCGGGGAACTCCTCGTGCTGCACGGCGCGGGCGCGTGCGGCAAGACCGCCTTGCTGTACACGCTCGCCGGGCGCGTCACGAAGTTCACCGGCGACCTCAAGGTGCTCGGCCGGGTGCTGCCCCAGCACACCCACGCCCTGCGCCGGGACGTCGCTGTCGTGTCCTGCCGCGACACCAAGGACCCGGCCCGGGAGATCGCCGCCGCCCGCGACGCCGGGCTCGTGGTCGTCGACGACGTCGACCTCGTGCTGCGCACCGACGTCCGCGACCGGGTCCGCGCCCTGCTCGCCCAGCCGGGGAGCACCACCTTCGTGCTGACCTGCCAGGACCCCGAGCGCATCCGGGACCTGCTGCCCTGGCGGCACACCCGGCTGCACGCCCTCACCGCCGCCCAGCCCGCCGAGGTCTCCTGATGCTCAAGCCGTTCGCCGATTCCGCCCGCGCCCTCGCCTCCGGACCGCTGACCTGGCGGACGTGGGCCGGCCTGATCGCCGTCCCGATCCTCGTCATGGGCCTGCTGACCTGGGCGTTCTGGACGCCCGACACCAACCACGGCAGTGCGAAGGCCGCCGTGGTCAACAACGACGAGCCGGTGCAGGTCAACGGGCAGACCATCCCGCTCGGCCGCCAGCTCGCCGGCGACCTCACCCACAGCGGCGACTCGGCCTACACCTGGGTGCTCACCGACGCCGCCGACGCTGCCGACGGCCTGGCCGACGGCAGCTACGCCGCCACGGTGACCATCCCGCGGGACTTCTCCGCGCGCGCCACCTCGGCCGCCACCGGCAAACCCCTGGACGCCCGGCAGGCCCAGCTGCAGGTGCGGACGTCCGACGCCGCCGGCGTCACCGATCCCGGCCTGGCCGACCACATCGCCCAAGCCACGCAACGGACGTTGAACCAGCAGGTCGTCCAGACCTATTTGGACAATGTCTACCTCGGCTTCACTACCCTCCACCAACAGGTCGGCAAGGCCGCGGACGGTGCGGGACAGCTCGCCGACGGGACCCGGCAGCTGTCCGATGCCGCGGCGCAACTGGCGGCCGGCGCCGACCAGCTCGCGGACGGGACCGCGCAGCTCGCCACCGGCTCCGGGAAGCTGGCCTCCGGGCTCATCCAGGCCGAGCGGGACACCGCGCAGCTGCCCGCGCTGACCCGGCAGCTGGCCGACGGCGCCGACCAGGTCGCCGACGGCAACGAGCAGCTCGCCGGCGTCGTCGTGCCGCTGGCGAACCGGATCATCGCCGCGATCGACGCCGTCCCCTCGGCCGGCAGCGCCGCGCAGCAGTTCCGCCGGCTGGCCGGCGAGTGCACCGGCACCGCGGCCTTCTGCGGTGAGCTCCGGCAGGCCGCGGACCGGTTCACCACCGATGCCGGGAAGATCGACGGGGTCAAGGCCGCCATCCGCGCCAACGCCGTCAAGACGCGCGATTCCGTCCAGGCTCTGGCAACGGGCGCCCGCAAGGTCGCCGACGGCAACGCCCAGCTGGCCGGGAAGTCCCGGGAGCTGGCCGCCGGGATCGCGTCCGCCGCCGGTGGCGCGAGGCAGCTCGACAGCGGCGTCCGGCAAGCGAACTCGGGTGCGCAGAAGCTCGCTTCGGGTGCCGGGCAGCTGAAGGACGGCGTCACCGAGGTCGACTCCGGCGCGCACGAGCTCGCGGGTCAGCTCGACCAGGGCCGTGACCAGGTGCCGTCGTACACCGACGCCGAACGCGCGCACCTGAAGACCGTCGCCGCCGACCCGAGCACCGCGACGACCGACGGCACCTCGGTCGGCACCCTGGCGCTGACGTTGTTCGCGGCGCTGGCCCTGTGGGCGCTGGCGCTGGCCACCTACCTCGTCACCCGGGCCGTGCCGGACGCCGTGCTCACCGCCCGGGAACCCACCTGGCGCATCATCCTGCGCGCCGCCCTTCCCGGGGCGACCGCGGCCGCGCTCGCGGCGGTCGCCATCACCGCCATCGCCGTCCCCGTGCTGAAGCTCGGGCTCGCGGGCAGTATCGGGTTCCTGCTGATCGCGCTGCTGGCCGCGTCGGCGTTCGTCGCCCTCAACCAGGCCGCCACGGCGATCTTCGGCCGGGCCGGACGGCTCGCGTCCCTGGCCGTCCTCGTCCTGGCCGGAGCGACCGGCATCGTCTCCACCCTGCCCGGGCCGCTCTACGCCATCGCCGGCTACCTGCCCACCCACGGCGCGGTGCTGGCGTTGCGCGCCACCGCCACCGACGGCACGGGCCTCACCACCGGCGTCGCCCAGCTCGGCGCCTGGCTCCTCGTCGGCACCCTCGTGTCCATCGTGGTCACCGACCGCCGCCGCTACCTGTCCGCCAGGAACGTCCGCCTCCCCCTGACCCCGGTCACCGGAAAGGAAGATTTCGCATGAGCCGCGCCCACCGCATCGACACCCCGCACGGCGATCAGCCTCATCCTGTCCTGACGATGCTGAACACCAAGAACAAGGCGCAGCGGGCGTGGGCGCTGCTCGACCAGCAGCACCAGGTGCCCAAGCAGCTGGCCGCGCTCCGCCAGTTCCAAATCGACCGCGGCAACGGCGAGAACCTGTTCCCCCGCCTCAAAGGCTGACCCCGGTCGAGGGCACGCTGTTCGCCGGGATGCGCACCCACCGCCCGTAAGACGACCGTCACCTTTGCCGCCCGTTCCGGGGCCTATATTCGATCGGTGAGGCCGCTCACTCCCGAACACGATGGGCACGCCGATGAGCACACCACGACCCTCCTCAATGGACGCCGTCGATGACCGCGTCCGGCCCGCGAGCCGGGTGCTCGCTCTGGTGATCGTGCCGTTCCTGCTGGCGGCCTTCGTCATCTGCTACCTGGTGCCGGCCCGGACGCTCGAACTGTTCGCCTGGGGGATCAAGCCGCCGCTCACGGCGATGGTGCTGGCCGCCGTCTACCTCGGAGGCGCGTTCTTCTTCGTGCGCGTGGCCGTGGCGAGGCGGTGGTCGGAGGTCGCGCTCGGGTTCCCGCCGGTGGCGCTGTTCGCGTCCCTGCTCGGCGTCACGACGGTGCTGCACTGGGACCGGTTCACCCACGGCCACGTCTCGTTCGCCGCCTGGGCCGCGCTGTACTTCGCCGCCCCCGTCTTCGTCATCGCGGTCGCCGTGCGGAACTCGCGGGCCGCCCGGGGCGCGGTGCTCGGCCCGGGGCCCCGGCTGCCGGCGGCCGTCCGGATCGTGCTCGGCGGGACCGGCCTGGCCGAGCTGGTGGTGGCGGCCGGGCTGTTCGGGTCGCCGGGCCCGGTGGGCGGCCTGTGGCCGTGGGCGGTCACCCCGCTGACCGCACGCACCCTGGCCGCCGTGTACGCCCTCGGCCTGGCCAACGTGCTCGTCGCGGCGGACGGCCGGGCGCCGCGGGTGCGTCTCCAGCTCGAGGTGCAGACGGTCATGCTCAGCCTGATCGCGATCGCGATCCTGGTCCGGCGCGGCGACTTCGCCGCGGGCCCGGCCGCGGCGTACCCCTTCGCGGCGGTCGTGCTGGCCGAGCTCGCGGTGGTCACCGGCGGGCTGATCAGCATCTCCCGGAGCAGGCCGGCCGCGGCCCGGCTGGGTCACTCCGGCGCGTAGCCGGGCCGGCCCGTTACCGTGGTGCCATGGGGTCACCGCCGCTCGTCTGGTACGCCAGCTACGGGTCGAACATGTACTCCGCGCGGTTGCGGTGCTACCTCGAGGGCGGGACGCCGCTGGGTGCCCAGCGGCACTACGCCGGGTGCCGCGACCGTGGTCCGGCGCGCCGGGTCGTGGCGAGCGAGTTCCCCGGCGGTGTCTACTTCGCCACCGAATCGGCGGTCTGGCACGGCGGCCGGGCGTTCTTCGACCCGCAGCTGCCGGGCCGGGCGGCGATGCGGTCGTACCTGGTGACCGCCGGGCAGTTCTCCGACATCGCGGCGCAGGAGATGTACCGCGAGCCCGGCACCGACCTGGACCTGGCCACCGTGCTCGCCACCGGCCGCGACCAGCTCGGGCCGGGGCGCTACGAGACCCTGCTGCACCTCGGTGACCTCGACGGCTGTCCCGTCCTGACGTTCACGGCCCCCTGGTCGGCGGCGGAGATCGAGAAGAACCCGCCGTCGGCCGCCTACCTCGCCATGATCGTGGGCGGGCTGCGGGAAGCCCACGGCTGGTCCCTTCCGGAGATCGCCGAGTACCTGGCCGGGCGGCCGGGGGTGGGCGAGCGCTGGTCCGCGCCGGAGATCGCCGAGCTGGCCCCGCGCTGAGCGGCGCCGCCGGCCTGTTCATGCGACCAGCGGTTGTCCGGCGTCGCCCGGAAGGTCGAAGCTACCGGGACGAGACCATCACCTTCGACGGGGAGGGCGTCATGAGGCCTGGTCCGGTGGTTCTGCTCGCGGTCGCGCTGATCGTCACGGCGTGCGGCGGGTCCGGCGACCCGCCCGCCGCCGGCCGGGAGAAAGTCGCCTATCTGACCTCGTTCGGCACCTTCGGCCGGGACGCCTACGCCTACGTGGCCCAGGAGAAGGGCTTCTTCGCCGAAGCCGGGCTCGACGTCACGATCACGCCGGGCAGCGGCACGGTGGACGTGCTCAAGCTGGTCGCCGGGGGCCGGGCCGACTTCGGGACGGCGGACTTCACCGCCACCGCGATCACCGTGGCGAAGGAGAAGCTGCCGGTGACCGCCGTCGCGGCGGTGCACCAGCGGTCCCTCGCCGCGATCATCTCCCTGGACGGCCGCGGCATCACCCGGCCGGCGGACCTGGCCGGGAAGAAGATCGCCGATCAAGCCGGCTCGACGAACCAGGTGATGTTTCCCGTCTACGCCAAGGCCGCCGGCCTCGACCCGGCCTCGGTGCGGTTCGTGCCGGCCGCTCCGCCCGCGCTGCCGCAGCTGCTGGCGTCCGGGCAGGTGGACGGGATCGGGCAGTTCGTCGTCGGCCGGCTGCTCATCGAAGCCGCGGCGCGCGGCAAGAAGGCGGTCGTCCTGCCCAACGGTGACCTGGTGCCCGACCTGTACGGCAACGTGGTCGTCACGTCGAAGCAGCTCGCCACCCGGAATCCCGCGCAGGTACAGCGGTTCACCGCGGCGCTGCTCAAAGGGCTCGGCTACGCGATCGAGCACCCCGACGAGCTCGGCGCGATCCTCAGGAAGTACCAGCCGGCCCAGGACGCGGGCGTCGCGGGCGCCGAGATGAGGGCGATGGCGGCCTACGTCCGGCCGGCCGGGTTCACCGGCCCGCTCGGCCAGGTCGACGAACCGCGGGTGGGGAAGATCATCGGCACCCTCACCGACGCCGGTGCGGTCCCGGCCGGCGCGCTCGCCCCCGGCGACGTCGTCTCCTTCGGTCTGGTTCCCCGGCCGTGATCGTGCTGGACGGCGTGACGCAGGTCTTCGACGGCCGGGCCGGGCCCGTCCAGGCGCTCGCCGGCATCGACTTCGAGGTCGGCGAGAACGAGTTCGTCGCGGTCATCGGGCGGTCCGGCTGCGGCAAATCGACGTTGCTGCGGCTGATCGCCGGGCTGCTGCCCCCGACCCGGGGCCGGATCTCCGTCGGCGGCGAGCCGGTGACGGGGCCGCGTCGCGACGTCTCGGTCATGTTCCAGCGCCCGGCGCTGCTGCCGTGGCGGTCGGTGCTGTCGAACGTCATGCTGCCGATCGAGATCTTCGGCCTGGAGCGGAAGTCCTACCGCGACCGGGCGCACGAGCTGCTGGAGCTGGTCGGCCTGCACGGCTTCGAGAAGCGGCTGCCCCACGAGCTGTCCGGGGGGATGCAGCAACGGGTTTCGCTGTGCCGGTCGCTGATCCACGCGCCGGCGGTCATGCTCATGGACGAGCCGTTCTCCGCGCTGGACGCCTTGACCCGGACCGAGCTTTCCGCGGAACTGCAACGCATCCAGCTGGAGCAACCGAGGACGGTCGTGTTCGTGACGCACTCCATCGAGGAGGCGGTCGTGCTCGCCGACCGGGTGGCGGTGCTCACCCCGCGGCCCGGCCGGCTGCGCAAGCTCGTCGACCTCGCCGTCGACCGGCCGCGCGTGCCCGGGCGTCCTGACGTCGATCAGGCGGGCCGCGAGCTGCGCGACCTGCTCACCGCGCCGGTCGACGGGGGAGCGGCGTGAAGGGCCGCGTACTGCCCGTGGTGGGATTGCTGGTGCTCATCGGCCTCTGGTGGCTGGCCACGATCGTCTTCTCCATCGAGCGGTTCCTCGTCCCCAGCCCGGCCGACGTGGTCGCGTCGTTCCTCGAGCTGCCGGGTTACCTGCTCGGCCAGAGCCTGGTCACCCTGGCCGAGACCGTCGAGGGTTTCACACTGTCCATAGTGGTCGGTGTGCCGCTCGCGATGCTGATCGTCCGTTCGCCGTTCCTGGAACGGACCTTCTACCCGATCCTGCTCGCGCTGAACGCGGTGCCCAAGATCGCGATCGCGCCGATCCTGGTGGTGTGGTTCGGCTTCGGCCAGGGCCCGAAGGTCGTCCTGGTCGTGCTGGTGTGCGTGTTCCCGGTGGTCATCTCGACCGCGTCCGGGATGAAGTCCACACCGCACGAGCTCGTCGAGCTGCTGCGCTCGTGGGACGCCTCCCGGCGTCAGGAGTTCTTCAAGCTGCGGTTCCTCCACGCGCTGCCGCAGATCTTCGTCGGCCTCAAGGTGGCCATCTCCCTCGCGGTCATCGGCGCGGTGATCGCGGAGTTCGTCGGCGCCGACGCCGGCCTCGGGTTCGTCATCGTGCAGTCCGGCGCCAGTGCCGACACGTCGCTGGCCTTCGCCGCGATGACCCTGCTGGCGATCATGAGCATCGCGTTGTTCCACGGGCTGGCTTTCCTCGAGCGGAAGCTGGTGCCGTGGGCCGAGGAGCACCGGTGAAACTTTCAGAAGTGCCGGATACGCCGTGAAAACAAGCCCGCTTTCTTGACGTTGTGCCGAGCCGGGTGCTGTCACTGCTTTCGCCCTCCCGTACGGCTGAGGTTGCCGGCACTCGCGAGCGCGGCCCACCGAGCTGTGGAAGCCGAGTGACGCCCGACGGTGAGGCCGGCCCTGCTCACGGCTCGGACGGCGCATCCCGCGGACCGGCCAATCCGTGCAGCACGAGATCGGAGACGACGTCGGCGACACCCTCCGGCTCCCCGCCCGCGGGCAGGGCGTGGTTGAGCCCGGCCAGCAACACACCCACCGCGGCCGCCAGGAGCTCGGGGTCGCCAGGCGAGTCACGTCGGGTCTCCAGGTGCCTTCGCAGCGGCGCCGTCCAGGTGGTCAGCTCCTCCCGGAAGCGCCCGGACGCCGGGGCCGCCGCGATCGCCGACTGCAGCAGGGCGATCGCCGTCGGGCGGTGGGTGCGCAGCGCTTTCCAGCAGGCCGCCACGTACTCGCGGAGCGGCTCGGTGCCGGCGGGGTCGCCGGCCGGCACCGAGCCGAGCTCGGCGCGCAGCGTCTCCAGGAGCTCTTCCTTGTCGCTGAAGTGCGTGTAGAACGACCCGGCCGCGCGCCCGGCCGCGGCGGCGATGTCGGTGACCCGCGTGTCGAGGTAGCCGCGTTCGGTGAACAGCCGCTTGGCCGCGGCCAGGAGGTCCGTCCGGGTCCGGGCGGCGAGGTCGGCTCGCGTGCCCATCAGCCGGCGAGGTGGGGGAGGAGGCGATCGGCCGACGCCCGCAGGCCGTCCCGGACCGTGCCGAGGTCCACGTCCAGCAGGGTGTGGCCGCGTTTGCGCCAGCGTCCGGCGACCATGACCGCTTCGATGTCCGCGGCGGTCGCGTACAGCGCGGTCGCGATCGGGTTCGGGCCGGCACCGTCGAGGACGACGAGGTCGGCCTGCAGGCCCGCGTCGAGCCGGCCGACGCGGTCGGCGAGGCCGAGTGCGCGCGCCCCTTCGACCGTCGCCCAGGCCAGCGCCTGCTTGGCGGTGATCGTCGCGGTGAGGGCGAACGAGCCGGTGTCCTGCCGGTGCCGCTCGTGGTCGTGACCACGCTGGGCGGCCAGGGCGATCCGGGCGGCGGAGAGCACGTCGGTGGGCGTGACGGCGTCGGTGTCCGTGCCCAGCGACGGCGCGGCGCCCAGCCGGAGCAGGTGCCCCGTCACCGGGGAGCCGTGGCCCTGGCCGAGTTCGTTCTCGGGCGTGCAAGTGATGGTCGCGCCCGCGTCGACCAGGATTTCGAGCCACTCCTCGGTGAGCCCGGCGCCGTGCACGACGTTCGTCCTCGGGCCCAGCAGCCCGGCGGCCCGCACGGCCGCCCACGCCGGGCCGGGCGCTCCGCCGCTCTGGTGCATCGACACGACGAGCCCGCGTTCGGCGGCGGCGCGGAAGTCGGCGACCGCGGCGTCCGGAGTGGACAGTTGAGGGCCGCGGACGGCCATGCCGATGGTGAGCAGCGGTCCGCCGGTCAGCCGGTCGACCTCGGTGACCGGGTGGGGCGCATCGGCCGCGGAGTACGGGGTGCCGTGCAGGAACACCCCGCGGACGCCGGACGCCCGGAGCCCGTCGAGCGCGGCGTCGGTGTGGTCCGGTGTCGGCGTGTTGTGGCACCAGTCGCCCACGGTCGTGGTGCCGCGGTCCAGCTGGCCCAGCGCGCCGGCGAGGCTGCCGATCCGCAGGTCTTCGGGGCGGTAGTGGTGGGCCACGGCGCCGTGCAGGCGGCCGAGGTAGTCCGCCAGCGTCCAGTCGGCGCCGACACCGCGCAGCGCGGTCTGCCACGTGTGCAGGTGGGCGTTCACCAGGCCGGGCATGATGATCCGGCCGGTGACGTCGACGACCTCCGCGCCGGCGGCGTCGAGGCCGCTGCCGACGGCGGCGATGGTGTCGTCTTCGATCAGGACGTCGGCGCGTTCGCTGTCCGGCCGGTTCGGGGCCATGGTGATGACCTGCGCGCCGCGCACCAGGACGCGGTTCATCCGGCGACCTCCGGCGTCATGGTGCGCACCGCGGCGCGGGTCGAGGCGAGGAAGTCGCGGGTCGCGATGTGCCCGAGGTAGCCGTCGGGCCGCACGAGCAGCAGCGCGTCGCCCTCGATGCCGTGGCTGCGGCGGACGTCCGGTTCGTCGACGGTGATCCGCCGCACCGGGACGCCGGCGGCCGGCCAGCCGAGTTCGCCGCTCGCCGCGGCGGCCTCCGGGCCGAACGCGACGAGGGTGAAGTGCGGTCCCCGGTAGGTGTCGAACAGCCGCGCGCCGGGCAGGTCGGCGTCCGGCGCGCGGTCGCCCGCCTGCAACGTCCTGGTGCGGTCGCGGCCGGCCGGGGCGAGGGGGCCGCCGCGGTAGGTCAGCGACAGTTGCTGCTCGTCCTTGCCGCGGCGCAGGCTGGAGGGGTCGAGTTTGGCGAGGCCTTCGTACTTCTTCGTGGACAGGCCGAGCACGCCCGCGGCGATCGGCAGGCGTTCGGCTTCGTAGCTGTCCAGCAGTTCCGGGTCGGCTCCGGCGAGGACCTGGCCGAGTTTCCAGCCGAGGTTGTAGGCGTCCTGGATGCCGGTGTTGAGGCCCTGGGCGCCGGCCGGGGTGTGCACGTGCGCGGCGTCGCCGGCCAGGAAGACGCGCCCGCGGCGGTAGGCCTCGGCGAGGCGGATGTTCGGCCGGAAGACCGACCGCCACCGGATGTCGTGCACGGCGATGGCCCGGTTGCGGGTGTGGGCCCGGATCCGCCGGGTGATCGCGTCCTCGCCGTCGGGCGGTTCTTCGTCCGGGGCGAGGCGGAACATCCATTGGAACAGGTCGCTGTGCGGCAGCGGGCACGCGCCGGCGAACCGGCCCTTCACTCCCGGCCAGACGTGCCAGCGATCGCGGGACAGGCCGGTGGTGACGGCGTCGACGATCAGCATCCGATCTGCCTCGCGGGTCTCGCCCAGGAATCCCAGCCCGAGGTGCTTGCGGACGGCGCTCGATCCGCCGTCGGCGCCGACGAGGTAGCGGGCGGTGATCCGTTCGGGGCCGGCGTCGCCGAGCACGGTGGCGGTGACCGACGTGCCGTCCTGCTCGAACCCGGTGAGTTCGCGGCCGTACTCGACCTTGCCGCCCAGCTGCTCGAGTCGGTCGTGCAGCGCGGCGTCGGTGCGGTACTGGGGCATCAGCCGCGTGTTCGGGTAGGGGACGTCGGCGGTGCGCCCGCGGTTGCGGAACATCCGCCACGGGACGGTGACCGGGCCCAGGTGAAGGCCGAGGCGGGGGTAGTCGCTGCTGCCGGCGAGGACGTCGTCGAGCACGCCGAGGTCGTCGAAGACCTCGAGGGTGCGCGGCTGGAGGCCTTTGGCGCGGGAGCCGTCGAAGGAGTGCGGGGCCTTGTCGATGATCCGGACGCCGAGACCGCGGCGGGCCAGGTCGATGGCCAGCGTGGTGCCGGCCGGGCCGGCGCCGGCGATCAGGACGTCGAGGGGTTCGGTCATGGTTCGAGCCGATCGGGGTAGGGAACGGCGAACGACGCGAGCAGGTCGCCGACGTCGTCCGGCCGTTCGAAGGGGGCCATGTGACCGCACTCGGTGATCACGTGGGTCTGCCGCGGGCGCAGCAGGTCGTGCACGGTGTCGAGGTGGGTGATCGGGGTGACCCGGTCGTCGTCGCCCCACACCAGCAGGACCGGGAGACCCAGGGCACCGGTCGACCGGAAGACCTCCTGCCGCTCGTACAGCGGGAAGTCCTGCAGGGTCTGGAAGAACGCGTAGAGGGAACCTTCGTAGCGGTAGGCGTCCCGGACCATCGCGACCAGCTGGGTGGAGAGGGCGGGGTCGCGGACGTTGTGCCCGAGGTGGTCTTCCAAGAGCTTGCGGCCGAAGCGCCGGGCGACGAATCCGGCGAGGAAATCGTTGCGCAGCAACCGCTGCGGCAGCGGCCGCGAACCCAGCCCGGCCGGGCCCACGATCGTGAGCGTGGCCACGGCCGCCGGGTCCCGGTTCGCGTAGGCCATCGCGACCAGGGCGCCCATCGACGTACCGACCACGTGGTGCGGTCCGGGGAGGCCCAGCGCGGCGGTGAGCTCGGCCAGCTGCCGGACGAACAACGCTTCGTCGTAGCGGCCCCGGACCCGGTCGGAATAGCCGCGGCCGTAGGCGCTACAGGCCAGGGTGCGCAGGCCGCGGGCGTGCAGCCGCGCGGCGAGTCCGTCCCAATAGGACAAGGGGATGGTGATCCCGCCGACCAGCACGGCGAGCTCCCCGCCCTCGGGACCGGTCAGCTCGTAGTGGGTCACCCCGTAGGACAGGGTGACGAAGTCACCGCGCAGGGTCCGGCGCGTGGCCGCGTCGAGCCGGCGATCCTCCTCGGTGGCAACGAAGTACTTCATCGCAGGAACTCCCTGATCGCCGTGGCCACCCAGTCCGGGTCCTCTTCCGGCAGCAGGTGCCCGCCGTCGGCGTGCACACGCTCCAGAGCGCCGGGGATGTCGCGGGCGAAGTGCTGTCCGTTGACGCCGGCGCTGCGCAGGACCAGCGTCGGGACGGCGAGCTTCGGGAGTTCGCCGCTGCGGTCCGGTTGGTCGGTGTTGGCGAAATCGACGAACGCCGACCGGTTCCCCGGACGGCTGGTCAGCGCGTGCACCCGGTCGACCAGGGCGGCATCGACGATCCCGGAGTGCGCGCCGACGGCTTCCCGCAGCCCGCGTTCGGTCGCGCCGCGCGGCAGCCACCGCCGCAGCAGCGGGCGCAGCAGGGGGTTGCGGGCCAGCCGCAGCCCGGCGGGCAGGGTCTTGCCCGGGTAGCCGGTGGCGTTGACCAGGACCAGCGCGTCCACCCGGTCCGGGGCGTCCAGGGCCAGGTTCCACGCGATGTTGCCGCCGAGCGAGTTGCCGGCCACGGCGAAGTGCGGCACCTGCAGCGCGGTCAGGAAGCGGGCCATCGTGCCCGCGTAGGTCCGGACGCGGTAGTCGCGGTCGGGTCGCGGGCCGGTCCGCCCGAAGCCCGGGAGGTCGGGGCGGATCACGTCGTAGGACGACGACAACAGCGCCGCCACCCGTCCGAAGCCCTCCAACGACGACCCGCTGCCGTGCAGCAGGACCACCGCAGGCCCGTGACCTGCGCGGACGTAGTGGATGCGCTGGCCGTCGACCGTCAATGACTGGGTGCTCTCCATAATGGCAACAGTGTTGCCGTTATTGCGTGAGGTGTCAACCAGCGGTCATACTCACGGGTGTGATCAGTTCGTCCTCGCCGAGCACGTCCCCCGGCCGGTCCCGCGGCCGTCCCGCCGTCCCGCTGGACCGCATCCTCGCCACGGCCCTGGAGCTGGTGGACGACGAAGGTGCCGAAGCGCTCTCGATGCGAAGCCTCGCGCAACGCCTCGAATCGGGAACGGCCACGCTGTACCGCCACTTCGGCAACCGGGCGACCTTGGTCACCGCCGTCGTCGACCGCGTGTTCGGCGAAGTCGAACTCGACCCCCGGGTACTGGCCCAGCTGAAGTGGGACGAGGCCTGCCGCACGGTCGCCCAGTCGATGTTCGACACACTGGGCCGCCACCGGAAGATCGCGCCCCTGCTGATGGAGCAGACGCCGACAGGGCCGAACGCCATGCTGCTGCGGGAGCGCTGCCTGGCAATCCTGCTGGAAGGCGGCCTTCCGCCGAGCTTGGCGGCGCGCGCCTACGCGACCCTCGCGCGCTACGTCCTCGGCTTCGCAATCCAGCTGGCCGGTTCCGGGGACGACGCCGAGCGCGCGTCGGCGCATTTCCACAACGTGTCGCCGGCGGACTTCCCGGCCACCCTCGCGGTCGCGGACTCGTTGCCGGTCCCCCTGGAGGACGAGTTCACCTTCGGCCTGAACCTGATCATCGACGGCCTGCGCGGCTTCGAGCGGAGGTAGCCGATCGGCTACCTCCGCCGCGCGCTCTTTCCAGCGTTCCGGCGACTCTTCCGGCGGCCTGCCGGCCGCTCCTAGGGTGACCCCGGAGCACCGCGGAATCGCTCAGCCCCCAGGTCGCCGATTCATTCGCAGGAAGGGTTCCGGGCACATGACGGAAAGCACCGTGGCCAGTTACGCCCTGACCGAGGCCGAACTCGAGCAATTCAATCGGGACGGTTACTACGGTCCGTTCGACGTGTACGCACCCGAGGAAATGGAATCGTCACTGCAGGCGATCCGGCCGAAGCTCGTCGATGCCCGGCAGGGGGTGTACCACCAGGGCGAGGCCCTGTCCGGCACCACCAACCTGGCCAGTTACGACCGGCACCTCGACGTGGACTTCCTCGCCCGGCACATCGTCCGCCCCCAGCTGGTCGACCGCGTGACCAGCGTGCTCGGCGAGAACGTCCTGTGCTGGCGCAGCGAGTTCTTCCCGAAGTATCCCGGTGACGAAGGCACCGACTGGCACCAGGCCGACAATTTCGCCAACGTCGGCAAGCACCCGCAGATCGTCTGGCCGGAGGACGCGGGTTTCGGGGGCGCGCTGACCGTGTGGACGGCCTTCACCGAGGCGACCGTCGAGAACGGCTGCCTGCAGATCATCCCGGGTTCGCACAAGACGATGAACTACGACGAGAACAAAATCATCGAATACGATTCGGAGATCATCAACAAGCAGGACAAGAACGGCGTCCGCCGCGGGTTCTACGGCTACGACTACAGCCAGCTCCAGAAGGACCCGAACTGGACGCCGGACGAGTCGAAGGCGAAGTCGCTGGTCATGCGGCAGGGCCAGGCCGTGATGTTCTGGTCCACCTTGATGCACGCGTCGCACCCGCACGAAGGCAAGACCGACAAGATGCGGCTGGGCTTCACCGCGCGCTACGTGCCCACGTCCGTGCGCGTGTACCCCTACCAGGACACGCTCGCCGAGTACGGCGTCGAGGTGAGCCTGGAGAAGTTCGGCTGCGTCTTGGTGTCGGGCCGGGACGAGTTCGGGCACAACCGGTTCGTCGACCGCACGGTCAACGGCGTGCCGTTCGCGCCGGTCCGATGAGCGTGCCGGACGCCGCTGTGCGGTCCGTGACCTGCTCCGCCGCGGCCCTGGCCGCGCACCGGCGGATCAACGACACCGCACGTCCGTACCCGCGCGACGCCAGCGTGCCCGAGCGGTTCGAATACTGGGCGCGCCGCCGGCCGGACGCGCCGGCGATCGTCCAGGGCGACCGGGTGCTCGGCTATCGGGAACTCGACCGCCTCGCCAACGGCCTCGCGCACCGCCTGCGAGACGCCGGAGTCGGGGCGGGCACGACCGTGGCCGTTTGCGTCCCGCGCTCGCCGGAGCTGCTCGTCGCGCTGCTCGGAATCCTCAAGGCGGGGGGAAGCTACGTCCCGCTGGACCCCGGCTGGCCGGACGAACGGCTCCGCACGGTCGTCGCCGACAGCGGGTGCCTGCTCGTGCTCGGAGCCGGTGACCCGGAGCCGGCGACCCGGTTCCCGGGCACCCGGGTGATGCCCTTGGGACCGGACACCACGACCGGACACGACACCGGCCCGGGGTACGCGCTGGAGGCGGAGGACATCGCCTGCATCAACTTCACCTCCGGGTCCACCGGCCGCCCCAAGGGGGTGCCGATCCGCCACCGGGGCATCGTCCGGCTGGTGCACGCCGCCAGCTACGGCAAGCTGGACGAGCGCAGCAGGGTACTGCAGGTGACGCCGGTGACGTTCGACATCGCCACCTGGGAGATCTGGGGTGCGCTGCTCAA
This sequence comes from Amycolatopsis sp. NPDC003731, assembly GCF_053586895.1. Lineage (NCBI taxonomy): Bacteria > Bacillati > Actinomycetota > Actinomycetes > Pseudonocardiales > Pseudonocardiaceae > Amycolatopsis > Amycolatopsis sp. NPDC003731. The sequence continues at coordinate 70,580 of NZ_JBSFNC010000030.1, forward strand.
CGGCGGGACGTCGGTGCTCTACCCGGCCGAGTTCGTGCGGCTGTCGAAGGTCGGCGAGGTGATCAAGCGCGGCGGGGTGAACATCCTGCTGCTGACCACCGCGCTGTTCAACTCGATCGTCGACGAGGCACCGGAAGCGCTGGAGACGGTCGCCACGATCACCACCGGCGGCGAGGCGCACTCGCCCCGGCACATGGCCAAGGCCGTCCGCACCTACGGGCCCGGCCGGGTGGTCAACCTGTACGGCCCGACCGAATGCACCTGCATCGCCACGTCCTTCCCGGTGGACGAGCCACCGGCGGCCGACGTGCCGCTGCCGATCGGCAAGCCGATCCAGAACACCCGGGTCTACGTGCTGGCCGGCGACGCGGACCGGCTCTGCGCGCCCGGCGAGACCGGGGAACTGTGCCTGGCCGGCGACGGGCTCGCGGCCGGGTACCTCGGAATGCCGGAGCTGACCGCGAAGACGTTCGTGCACCGCGAGATCGACGGCGTGCCCGAACGGCTCTACCGGTCCGGTGACCGCGGCCGGCTCCGGCCCGACGGTGATCTCGTGTTCGAAGGCCGCTGGGACGACCAGGTCAAGGTGAACGGCTTCCGGATCGAACTCGGCGAGATCACCCACCACCTCAACACCCACCCGCAGGTCAAGCGCAGCTACGTGACCGTGCGGGACAACCGCGGGGACAAGGCCCTGGTGGCGTTCGTCGTGCCCGCGGCGCCCGGCGCCGGTTCCGAGCGGTTGCGGGAGCACCTGGCCGCGAAGCTGCCGCGCTACATGGTTCCGGCGCAGATCCACCTGTGCGACACGTTCCCCCTCACCCCGAACGGCAAGATCGACGGCCGCGCCCTGCTGGCCGCGTTCGCGCCGACGGCGACTTCAGGAGTGTTCTCATGACGGAAGCCAAGACCGGCACCGAAGCCGAACTCGCGGCGATGTGGCGGGACCTGCTCGGCGTGCCCGCCGTCGGCCCCGACGACGACTTCTTCGAGGCGGGCGGCACCTCGTTGACGGCGATCAAGCTGCTGCAGCGCGTGGAAAAGCGGTTCGGTCCGGAGGCGCTGGCGCCGGACACGCTCTACGACGACCCCCGCCTGGGCAGCGTCGCCGCGGCGATCGACGAATCGGCGCGGCACGGGTGACCTCGACGATCCGGCCCGTGCCCGTCTGCTGGGACCTGGCCGGTCGCCCCGAGGACGCGGTCGAAGCCGTCGTGCGGGCACTGGCCAGGGCCTGCCCGGCGGTACGGCACGAGCCGGTCCCGTGGCGGCGGGCGCTCCTGCGCGGCGCGCCGGCCGAGCGCGAGGCCGGGCTGGCCCGGCTGGCGTGGCGGCTGGCCCGCTCACCGCTCGACGCGCCGGTCCGGATCGTGCTGGCCGGGCCCGGCGACGGCCGGTGGACGCTGCTCGCCGCCGACCGCCCGGACGTGGCGGCGAGCGGCTGGGCCGAGCGGCTGCTCGGCCTGCCCCGGCGCCCGGCCGCGACCACCACCGGCGCGGCGGGACCGCGGCCGGTGTGGCAGCGCGACCACCCGCTGCCGCCGTCGGGCCCGGCGGCACTGGCCGTCCCGGTCGAGCCGGAGCTGCTCGACCGGTTTCCCGGCAGCCGCGCGGAGACCCTCGCGGCATTGGCGGCGGCGCTGGTCGCCCGGCACGGGCGGCACCGCGACGTCGTCGTGGACGTCGCCCGCGGCGCCGGCTTCGGCGGGATCGCCGCCCGGCCGGTGCCGGCGGCGATCCGGCTCACCGTGGCGGCCAACCAGCCGGTCAGCGAGCTGCTGGCCCGCTTCGCCCACGCCCGGCCCGACTCCGGCGTGCCCACGCTCACCGTGGCCGTGCCGGAGCCGCGGCCCCGCGCGTTCGGGCCGTTCACCCCGCGGCCGGTGCCGCGGCTCGACGGGGGCTGCGGCTTGTGGCTGACCGTCACCGACCGCATCACCTGCTGGTTCGACCCCGGCCCGGCCGATCCCGAGCGGGTCGAGACGTTCGTCCGGCACCTGGCTTCGCTCGTCACGGACGCCGCGGAACGGCGACACCTGACGCCGGCCCGCCTGCGGGTGCTCGGCCGCGACGAACGCACCCGGTTGCTCCCGGGCGCCGTCTCGACCGCACCCGCCACGCCGCTCGCCGAGCGGGTGCAGCGGTGGGCGCGGACCACGCCGGACGCCGAGGCGGTGGTGTCGCACCGGGAAACCTTGTCCTACCGGGAGCTGGCCCGCCGGGCCGCCGCGCTGGCCACCCGGCTGCACACCGCCGGAGTCGGCCCGGACGTGCCGGTCGGGCTGTGGCTGCCGCGCTCGGCCGACCTCGCCGTCGCCGCCGTCGGGGTCCTGCTCGCCGGCGGCGCGCACGTGGCTCTGGACGCCGCCGAGCCGCCCGGCCGCGTCCGGGCGTTGCTCGCGCGCGCCGGCGCCGGCGTGATGATCACCCCGGGGCTGCGGGTCGAGGTGGTCGACCCCGAGGCCGTGCCCCGGCGGATCGTCCGCGGCGCACCCGGACTGTGCTGCATAGCGTCCTCCGCGAAGGCGGACGGGGTGCTCGTCCCGCACGAGGCGGTGGCCAACGTGGTCGGCTGGTGTGGAACGACACTCGGCTTCGGCCCCGGCGACCGGGTCGCGCAGCTCGCCCGGGCCGGCACCGGCGAGTGGGAACTGGAGACGTGGTCGGCGCTCGGCACCGGCGCGGCCCTCGTGATCGCTCCCGGCGGTGCCGACGCGGCGTGGCTGGCGCACAGCGGTGCCACCGTCGCCTTCACCCCGCCCGGGCTGGTGCCCGCGACCTGGCCCGCCGAGACCGCGATGCGCCTCGCCGTCGTCCACGGCCGGGCGGATTCCCCGGTTCCCCGCGGGCTTCCGTTCCGGGTTTGGCAAGGCTACGGCTCCCCCGAGACCGGGCTGCTGGCCACCTGCGGCGAGCTGCCACCGGGTGCGGCGGGCGTTCCGATCGGGGCGCCTCTGCCGAACGTCCGGGCCTACGTGCTCGACGAGGCTGGGGAACCGGTCCCGCCGGGCGCGGTCGGCGAGCTCCACGTGGGCGGTGCCGGCGCGGCTCGGGGCCACCTCGGGCGGGCGGAACGGCGGCGGTCGCCGTTCAGCGACGACCTCCTCGCGGGCGGCCGCCGGTACGCCACCGGCGATCTCGTCCGCCGCCTCGGCGACGGCACGCTGGAGCTGCTCGGCCACGCCGACGACCGGATCACCCTGCGCGGCTTCCGGATCGCGCCGGCCGAGGTCGAGGCGGCACTGCGCCGCAACAGCGTGGTCGGCGACGCGGCGGTGGTGGTGGCCCGCGGCGACCGGCTCGTCGCCTACGTCACCCCCTCCGACGCCGACCCCGAACAGCTGCGCCGCGACCTCGTCGGTGTCCTGCCCGCGTTCATGGTGCCCGACACCGTCGTCCCCCTCGCCACGCTGCCGCGCACCACGCACGGTCTGCTCGACCGCCGGGCGCTGGCCGTGGCCCCCGGACCACCGGCCCGCTGAGGGGGAGAACCCGTGACTCCGCATCCCTGGTACGCGACCTTCGATCCCCGTCCGGACGCACCGGTGCGGCTGTACTGCCTGCCCTGTGCCGGCGGCTCCGCCGAGATGTTCCGCCCCTGGGCGGAGTTCCTGCCGCCGGGGCTCGAGCTGCGGGCGATCCGGCTGCCCGGCCGCCACGCCCGGCACCCGCGGAACGCGTTCGCCGACTTCGACACCGCGGGCGACGAGCTCGCCGAAGCGCTGGCTGCCGAGCTCCGGCCACCGTATGTCCTCTTCGGACACAGCATGGGCGGGTTGATCGCCTACCGGATGCTGCGCGCGGTCGAACGGCGCGGCCTGCCCCAACCGGCGCTGTTCGTGGTCGCGTCCTGCCTCGTCCAGGGCATCGCGGTGGACCGGCTGCCGGATCCGGCCGGCTCGGACGAGCGGTTCCTGGGCGTACTCCGCCGGTTCGGCGGGATGCCGCCGGAGGTGCTGGCGGACGAAGAGGTCCTCGCGTTCCAGCTTCCCGTGCTGCGCGCGGACTTCCGGCTCTGCCGCTCGTACGTCTACCGCGGCGGCGAACCGCCGCTGCGGGTGCCGCTGCGGGTCATGGGCGGCACGACCGACGCCATCACACCGCACCGGCACCTGGCCGCGTGGCGGCACCACACCCGGCGTTACCTCGGGCTGCGCACGTTCCCCGGCGGGCACTTCTTCCTCCGAGACCAGGTCCGCCCCGTCGTCGGCGCCCTGACCGACGACGTGGCGGACCTGGTCAGCGGATGATGTGGATGCCGATCCGGCACGGCACCGAGCGCGACTGCGCGCCGGGCAGGGCGGGGGCGGGCGGTGTGCCGTCGCCGAGCACCTCGCGGATCGCGGCGGCGTGCTCGGGGTTGAGCAGGAATTCGATCCGGGCCGGGTGCGGACCCGGCCCGAGCACGATGTGGAACGAAACCTCCTGCCCGCTCCGCGGGCAGACGGTCAGGAACCCGTCCACGACCCCGGGGATCGCGGCGGGGCGGACGTCGGGCAGCTCGGTCATCGGATCGGCTCCGGGACTGTCGAAGGGGTCAGTGCGGTGATGAGCAGGGGGACGACCTCGCGCCAGTCCCCGACGATCCCGACGTCCGCGGCGCCGAACAGCGGCGCGGCGGGGTCGGTGTTGACCCCGAGCACGAATCCCGCGCCCCGGGTGCCGCAGAGGTGGTTGAACTTGCCGCTGGTGCCGATGGCGACGTAGAGCCGTGGCGCCACGCTCCGGCCGGTCACCCCGACCTGCCGCGCGCGGGGCAGCCAGCCGCGGTCGGTCACCTTGCGGGTCGCGGCCAGGTCCGCGCCCAGCACTTCCAGCAGCGGGGCGAGCAACGGGTAGTCCCCGGGCGGCACGCCGGCACCGACGCCGACCACGGCCGAGGCCACGGCGAGCACGTCGATGTCGTCGTCGCGCTCACGCGCCACCACCCGCACCCGGCTGCCGGGCGGCACGGGCAGGTGCGGCCCCTGGGCGGCAACGGCGACCCGCGGCGGTGGCAGCGGCAGTGCACCGCCACGCAACGTGACCACCCGGGTCGGCGGGGAGCACGTCACCGCGGCCAGCATGCTGCCGCTGAACGCCGGTTTCCAGCACACCAGGTCCCCGTCGGGCCCGGCTTCGACGTCGACCGCGTCCCCGGCCAGCCCGAGCCCGAGCCGGGCCGCCGTCCGCGCGGCGACCTCGCGGCCCCACATCGTCGACGGGGCCAGCAACGCCCACGGCCGGTGCTCGGCGCACCAGGTCGCGAGACTGGCGGCGACGTCTTCCTCGACCGTCGAGCCGTTGACCGCGACCACGGTGTCCGCGCCCCACGACCCGGCGATCGCCGGGGACAGCGCGCCGGTGGCCAGTGCGGTCACCGGACGGCGGGTGACCGCGGCGATCCGGGCGGCTGCGCCGAGCATCGCGCGGGTGTGCCGGTGGCGGCCCGGCTCGGCGAGCACGGCGACGGCGCCGGTTCCGGTGAGGCCGGCGACGCGGTCGGGCACCGGGGGCGCGGAGGTCCCGGCCGCACGGTCGAACGCCCCCAGCTCGGTCAACGTCGCGACCGCCCGCTCGACCTGGGTGCCGAGGTCGCCCGGGAAGCGCAGCCGCATCCGGGTGCCCGCCATCGCGCGGGTCCGCCCGACGACGGTCCGGCTGCCGTCCTGGCCCCAGGGCCCCGGGCCGAGCGCGGCGGCCCCGACGCGGACGATCTGCTCCGCCGGGACAGCGGCACGGGCGTCAGGGCGTGCCTTGGCCGGTGTGATGAGCCGCTCGGCGCAGCTGATCAGCACGGGCAACGGCAGCTCGAGCTCGACGCACCCGTCCTCGTGCTCGCAGCGGGCGCGTACCCGGCCGTCCTCGACGGCGAGCCGCCGGACGCCCGCCGCCATCGGCAGCCCGAGCAGCTCCGCGACCTGCGCCGGCGTCTGCGCGGTCTCGGCGTCCACGGAGTTGCGCCCGCAGAGCACCAGGTCGACCGGGCCGAGCCGGCGCAGCGCGGCGGCCAGCGCGCGGGCGGTGGCCAGGGTGTCGCTGCCCGCGAACGCCGGATCGGTGACCAGCACGCCGCGACCGGCCCCGCAGGCGATCGCCTCCCGGAGGCAGTCTTCGGCCGCGGGCGGCCCGAGCGTGACGACCGTGCAGGTGCCGCCGGAGTCCCGGGCGAGCTGGACGGCCTTGGCGACCGCACGACGGCAATAGGGGTTGAGCTCCAGTTCGACGCCGGTGCGCGCGAGCCGCCCGTCCTCGCCGAGGACCAGCTCCTCGGCCCGGGGAACCTGTTTGACGAGCGCGACGGTGTGCAGGGGGCGGGTCATCCGGCTCCTCCGGCGAGGCGGTCCGCGCGGTTGACCGCGCTGGCGATGGCTTCCAACGACGCGCTGAGCGTGTTGCCGTCGATCCCGGCGCCCCAGAGCGTGTGACCGCCGACGCGGCATTCGACGTAGGCGGCGGCTTCGGCGTCGCTGCCGGTCGCGATCGCGTGCTCGACGTAGCCCAGCACCTGGACCTCGATCCCGGCGACGCCGAGCGCGGCCGTGAACGCGGCGATCGGGCCGTTGCCGACGCCGGTCAGATCCCGGCGCTCGCCGTCGATGACGACCTCGGCGGTGATGACGCTCTTGCCCTGCTCGGTGGTCAGCGCGTGCCCGTGCAGCCGCAGCCGGGCGTCCGGCGCCGGGAGGTACTCGGCGGCGAAGATCTCCCACAGCCGCTTCGGCGGGATTTCCCCGCCCGCGTCGGTGTGGCGCTGCACGACGCGGGAGAACTCGATCTGGAGCCGCCGCGGCAGGTCGAGCTGGTGCTCGGTCTTCATGACGAACGCGACACCGCCCTTGCCGGACTGGGAGTTCACCCGGACCACGGCCTCGTACGTGCGGCCGACGTCCTTGGGGTCGATCGGCAGGTAGGGCATCGTCCACGGCACGGGCCCGGCCGCCTCGGCCACCGCGTGCTCCAGGCGAGCGAACCCCTTCTTGATCGCGTCCTGGTGGGACCCGGAAAAGGAGGTGTAGACCAGATCGCCCGCGTACGGGTGGCGCTCCGGTACGTCGAGCCCGGTGCAGTGTTCGGCCACCCGGCGGACCGCGTCGATGTCGGAGAAATCGATCCCCGGGTCGATCCCCTGGCTGAAGAGGTTCAGCCCGAGCGTGACCAGGCAGACGTTGCCGGTGCGCTCGCCGTTGCCGAACAGACAGCCCTCGACCCGGTCCGCGCCCGCCAGCAGCGCCAGCTCGGCGGCCGCGACGGCGGTGCCCCGGTCGTTGTGCGGGTGCACCGACAGGCACCGGTGCTCGCGGCGGCTGAGGTTCCGGCTCATCCACTCGATCTGGTCGGCGTAGACGTTCGGGGTGGCGCGTTCCACGGTGGCCGGCAGGTTCAGGATGATCTCGCGGCCGGGGCCCGGCTGCCAGACGTCCATCGCGGCCTCGCACACCTGTGCCGCGAACTCCAGCTCGGTGTCGACGAAGATCTCCGGCGAGTACTCGTAGCCGACGTCGCAGCGGGGGAGAATCCGTTCGGCGCACCGGATCACGTGCTCGGTGCCGCGCGTGGCGAGCGCCTGGCAGCCGGCCCGGTCGAGGCCGAACACGACGTCCCGGAACAGCGGCGCGGTCGCGTTGTACAGGTGGACGGTGGCCGCCCGCGCGCCGCGCAGCGCCTGCACGGTGCGTTCGATGAGGTCCTCGCGCGCCTGGGTGAGCACGGAAATCCGGACGTCGCCGGGGATCCGGTCCGATTCGACCAGCGCCCGGACGAAGTCGAAATCGGCCTGGCTGGCCGCGGGGAACCCGACCTCGATCTCCCGGTAGCCCATGCGCACCAGCAGGTCGAACATCCGGAGCTTGCGGTCGGGACCCATCGGGTCGATCAAGGCCTGGTTGCCGTCGCGCAGATCGGTCGAGAGCCAGCGCGGTGCGCGGGTGAGCACCCGCCCCGGCCAGCTGCGGTCCGGCAGCGAAACCGGCGGGAACGGCGTGTAGCGCCGGAAGTTTTCCATGGCGTCCTCCACTGCGGCCGGGACCCGGGCATCGTGTGCACCGGGTCCCGGCCGGCGAGCCCGGCTCCTCGTGGGGCCGGGCGGTCAGGCGGTGATGAGCTCCTCGGCCGGCCGGCCCGAGGCGAGCAGCGCGGCGTCGAGCACGTCCCACAGCGCGGCCAGCGAGTCGAGGAAGACGTCGACGCCTTCCACGATCAGCGCTTCCGTTTCGGCGTTGAGCACCGACCCGACGGCGGCGATCGCGTTCTTCTCGTGCTGCTGTTCGGCACCGATTTCGCCCCAGTGCTCGAGCAGGTAGTGCATCTCGGCGTCCGCCAGGTCGGCACCGTAGGTGCCGGCGTCGACCAGCGCGACCTTCTCGCCCGGGATGAGCTGGCGGTTGGAGATCATCTCCAGGGCCAGCGCGGTGCCCAGGTTGCGGATCGTCGACTCGCGATCGACCTGCTGGCGGCCGTCGAACGCGGCTCGCGCGCGGCGGGTCTGCGCCAGCAACCCGGTCCGCGGGTCGTAACCCGGCAGGCCGGCCAGCAGTTCGTCGGAGAACGTCTTCAGCCCGGCCTCCACGCCCTCCTGGTCGTAGAGGTCTTCGAACACCTCGCGCCCCGCGGCGCGATTGACGATGTAGCCGGCCATCGTGGCCAGCTCCGGCGCGTGGTTTTCTTCGCTTTCCACGATCTCCTGCAGCAACGCGCTTTCCGTGGACAATTTGTGCATCGCCAATGCCTCCGGGAACTTTCCGCCGGGGCGGGTCGCGTCGCAGAAATTGCGAATCTGGTGGAACAGCGCGCCGACCGCCGCCGGCTTCGGCGGCTGCGCGGCCCAGTGGTCGAAGATCGGATGCCGGTAGCACCGGTGGGAGCGAATGCGGTTCACGAGGTCGTCAATGGCGATGGACATGGCTGTGCTGCACCTCCGTCGTGGAAAGGAGCGCCGAATGGGCCCAGCGCGGGAAATGTGCTGACGGGTCCCCCAGAGGTGATCCTCGAGTGTTCCCGGTGTTGTCGAGAATACCGGAGAACACCGGGCGGAGAACGCGACAGCCTTGCGACTTCCGCGCGGCACACGGCAGAATATTGCGTCATGGACCGGATCGATCTGGCGATCCTCGCCGAGTTGCAGGGCAATGCGCGTCTGTCCAATGCGGAGCTGGCCGAAAAGGTCGGGCTCACCCAGTCACCCTGCCTGCGGCGGGTGCGTCAGCTCGAACGCAACGGGACCATCCGCGGCTACCACGCCCGGCTGGACCACGACACCCTCGGGTGCGGTTTCGAGGTGTTCGTGGACGTGCTGATGCGCCGGCAGGACCACGCCACGATCGCGGACTTCGAGCGCGAGCTCACCGCACTGCCGGAAGTGCTGGAGGCGCACCGGCTCTTCGGCGAACCCGACTACCTGCTGCGGGTCGCGGTGGCCGATATCGCCGCGTACGAGAGGTTTTTCACCGATGTGCTCTCGGCGCTGCCGGGGATCGCGAACCTGACCTCACGCCTGACGATGAAGAAGGTGAAGGTCGACTCCGGGATTTCCCTGACCGGCCAGGTGAACCCGGACGTCCGGTGAGGACGGTGCGCCCCAGGGCTGGGCCGCGCGGTAGGCGCGCAGGGCGGCGAGCGGGATCTCCGCCACCGGTGTCCGCGGCGTCTCGTCCGCGAGCAGCACGGTGTGGTCGCGGGGTGCGCCGCTCTCGTCGAACGCGATGCCGTCGCAGACGATCGAGTGCCCGTGCCCCGGGTAGTTGGCCACGGCCACGGCGAGCTTGTTCTCGAACGCCCGGGTCCGCACCTGCCACAGCCGGTTTTCGCACAACGGCCCGGCATTGGGGATCAGGACCACCTCGGCACCGGCGGCCGCGAGCGATCCGGCCGCCTCGGGGAAGACGCGGTCGTAGCACAGCAGCAGCCCGATGCGGACGGTGCGCCCACCGGGCAGCGCGAGGTCCGCGACCGGATACCCCTCTCCTGCCGAAAGAACCGATTCCCCCGCGAACGTGGCGAGGTGGACCTTCGCGTACCGCAGGACGACATCGCCCGAGGGATCGACGAGCGCGGCGGCGTTGCGCAGGCCGTCCGCGGTCACCTCCAGGTAGGTCGCCACGATCGCGACCCCCGTTTCCGCGGCCGTGCGCGCGGTGTCCGCCAGATATCGGTCCTGCGCCGCCGCGGCCCCGTCCCGGAACGCCGGGGAAGCGGCTTCCCCGGCGGCCGGGAGCCGATAACCGATGTTCCACATCTCCGGGAACACGACGACCTCGGCCCCGCGCCCGGCGGCCTCCCGGGTATACCGCCGGGCCAGCTCGATGTTTTCCGCCACCCGCCGCCCGGACGAGTACTGCTGCACCACAGCCACCTTCACGAGGCTGCCCCCGCCATCCGCCGCGGGGCGGCGGCCCGGCGGACCACCACCGCGTTCGCGGCCGACTCCGCGAGCAGCCCGGCGGCCAGCGCGACACCGGCGTTGGCGACCCCCGGCAGGGGTCCCCCGGTCAGGGCCGCCGCGCACGCCGTGGCCCTCACCGGCGTGGC